>NZ_JBFBAO010000056.1:0-26018 GCF_040682255.1 Micromonospora sp. NPDC051296
AGAGGGTGAGCAGGAATGGTCCGTGACCGTCCTATGGCGGCATTCGCCCTGGTAGGAGCGGTGCTGACCACGGCACTGATCGTCCCCGCACCGACACCTGCCCGCGCTGCCCCGGCGATTTGCCAGAATCCGAGCGATCCGGGAGAGGTCAACACCGAGACGCCCTGGCACCAGCGGTGGCTCGCGCCGCAGCGGGTGTGGCCGTTCAGCACCGGTGCGCGGGTCCGGGTCGCGGTCATCGATTCCGGCACCGACAGCAGCCACCCGCAGTTGGCCGGGCGGGTGACCACCGGTTTCGACGCGCTGCACGGCGCGCCGGGTGGCGATGTGGACTGCGTCTCGCACGGCACCGCAGTCGCCAGCATCATCGCCGCCGGCCGGCAGGAGGGCGTCGGCTTCTACGGCCTGGCGCCGGACGCCACGATCGTGCCGATCCGGGTCAGCGAGCGCAACGCCACCGAGGGCGCGGGCGGTGAAACCGTCACCGGCGCGGTCTTCGCGCGGGCGATCCGGCAGGCGGTCGACGACGGCGCGGACGTGATCAACATGTCGGTGACCCTCTACTACCCGGACCCGGACGTCGAGCAGGCCGTCCGGTACGCCGTCGAGCAGGATGTCGTGCTGGTCGCCGCCGCCGGCAACCAGCACCAGGACGGTGCCCGCCCCGACCCGGTGCCCTACCCTGCCGCCTACGACGGAGTGATCGGCGTGGGTGCCATCGACCAGAACGGGGCCCGGTTCCGGCAGTCCCAGATCGGGCCGTACGTCGACATCGTCGCCCCCGGCGGGGCGGTGGTGGCCGCCACCCGCCTGGTCGGTCACAGTGTCTGGGACGGCACCAGCTTCGCCACGCCGATGGTGAGCGCCACCGCCGCCCTGATCCGCTCCGCCGAGCCCAACCTGTCGGCGAAGGAGGTCGCGAGCCGGCTGCTCGCCACCGCCGACCCGGCTCGGGGGGACGCCTCTCGTGGCTACGGCAGCGGGGTGGTCAATCCGTACCGGGCAGTCACCGAACGGCTGACCACCGGAGCACCGGTGGCCCAGCCGCCACTGCCCGACGTGCCCTACGACGCCGCGGCGGCAGCGCGCGCCGACCGCTGGGCGGTCTTCGGCCGGCTGGCCCTGTGGATCGGCCTGGCGCTGGCCACGGTCGCCGTCGTGGTGGCGGCGCTGGCGGTGCTGCTGCCGCGCGGCCGGCGGACGCGTTGGCGGCCTACCCGGCCTTCCGCGCCGCCCGCCGTCGGACCGGAGATCGACGAGCCCGAGGAGCGCTTCTTCCGGGTGCCGAGTTCGATGCCACGCGGCTGACGGCAGCGGTGGCGGCCGGCTCTCCGAAGGAAGCCGGATACGGCGATGGCCCGGCAAGGGGCCCGGGCCATCGGTTGCTGCGGTAGCGGTTCAGTCGCCGAACTTCGCGCGGTTGGCCGCCTCACGGGCCTGCATCTTCGAGGCCGACTCACGCAGCGCCCGCTCGATCCGGCCGAGCAGGTCACGCAGGTCGTTGGCGGCCGACTCCCACTCGGTCTGCCGGCGGAAGTACGCCTCCCGGGCTTCACCGTCCCAGGTGGCCAGGAGCGGTGCGATGCCGGACTTGAGCCCGTCCAGCTCGCCGGTCATGTTCCGAACCGCGCCGCTGCAGCTGTCCGCTGCGGCGTTGAGGCCGGCAAAGTTGTAGCGGATCTCCGTCATGAGTTCTCCCCCCCGTCAGAGCTTCAGCGCCGCGGTGATCTGGCCGGCGGTCGCACCCGCGCTGTCCATGTCGGACCGGATCTCCTCGTCGCTGACGTCGTAGTCCTTACCGGCCGAGCCCACGGCCTCGGCGATCGCGCGGAGCGCGACGTTGAGCCGGGCCATGTCCTGGTCGAACCGCTCACGCACCTGCTGGAAGGAACCCGCACCAGCGCCCTTCCACTGGTCGTACAGCGGCGCGAGCTGGTCCATCAGTGAGTTGAGATTGCCGGTGAGCCGGTCGGCGACGCCATCGACGTCACCCTCGGTCTTCACCATCAAGCCGGTGTCGGTATTCATCGACATGGTGGAAGTCACCCCCGTCCTCGTTCGATCGCCCCGCTTCGCCGGGGCGGCGTGTCAGTCGGCGCTCAGGCACCATCGTCGTTCGAAACGGTAACGCGTCGTGTCCAACCGGCGCTACACCGCGGCCGGCCCGCGGCTCCATTGTGGCTGGCAGGTCACTCCGGGTCGAGGGCGAGTTTCGCGGTCGCCGGATCGAGGGCCGGCCCCGCGGGCAGCCGGACCACCAGGCTGGCGGGCAGCCGCACCGGCTGCACCCCCGCGTAGCCGAGCATCGCCGGCACCCCCTCGGAGGCCAGCGGGTAGCGGTAGCCGACATCGGTGACCAGGTTGAGGGTGCCGCCCTCCTGCTCCGGCGAGGAGACGGCCGTGACCAGAACCCCGTAGCCGGGTTCGATGACCACCCGGTCGGCCAACGGGATGCCATCGCCCGTCTGCTCACCGGTACGGACCGGCTCGCGTACCGGTGAGACCTGGGCGTCGAGCAGCACCGTCGGCTCGTCCTGACCCGGCTGGTAGGCGGCGCAGACCGCCGGCTGGTCACCCGCCAGCCGGGCGATCTCGGGCCGCTGCTCCGGCGCGCGGTGCCGCCCCTGTGCCGGCGCCCCCGCCTTCGGCGCGGCGGCGGCCGCACCTGCTGCGAGTTCGATCGGGAGCGGCTTCGTCCCGTCCGGGTACGCCGCCTGCGTCTCGCCGTCGGCCATGAGCACGTCCGCTTGCACCGGGGTGATCGGGACCAGCCGGGTCCGTTCAGCGAGGTAGTACTGGCGGCTGCCGTTCTGGCTCTCCACCACGAAGACCTGACCGACGCGGGCGTCCGGCAGCGCCGTCGAGAGCGCGCCCCGGTCGGTCACCCGGCGGGGAGCGATCGGCTCACCGGCGGGCAGGGCGTTCAGCCACGCCCCGCCGACCTCCACCACCGGCTCGGCGCTCATGGTGAGCCCCTCCAGCACGATCTTCTCGTTGCGGATCTCGTACCGATGGTCCCGCCAGACCAGGTGCAGCCGGCTGGTCTTGCGGTCGCGCACCAGCAGCGCGGCGTCACCCGGCTCCCGCCCGCCGTTGGGTGCCCGACCGACGGTGAGCACCGTGGTGGCGACGATCCCGCCGGCAGCGTCCCGAGCCGGCTGGGTGCACAAGGTCCACGGCCCGTCCAGGATCCGGTTGGATGCCGGCAGCGCATCCGGCGCAAAGGGGATGCCGATACGGGGACCGCGCGGGGTGCCGACCAGCGAGTTGCGGGAGACCGAGACGGTCGGTGCGGCCGATTCCATGGCCAGCAGGGCGGAGGCGTAGTTGAGCACCGGATGCAGGCGGCCCTCCCGGTACAGGTACCGGGTGCCGGTCTCCTTCTCCAGGATGACCGCGCCGCCTTCCTTCCACTTGGTGGCCCCACCGGGACGCAACAGACCGTAGACACCCACGGCGGCCAGGCAGAGCACGGCCACCATGACGCTGGCGAAACCGGCGCCGCCGAGCCGGCGGAACGGTGCCGCCTCCGGGTCGGGTTCGCGCGCCACCAGCGCGGAGGTCATCCGCTGCACGAAGAACTGGTACGACTGGACCTGGTCCCGCCGCGACGGCATGGCAGCCCTCCCCCTGGCGTACGCCGGCACGGTCACGAATGCCGGACCGCGCTGCCTACCATAGGCACGGCGTCGAGCCGGCCGGTGCCCGCACCCACCGCGGACCGGTGGAACCGACGACGGCAGCCGAGGAGTCTTAACGATGATCAGTCGCGATGAGGCCCTGGCCATCGCCCGCCAGTGGGCCGGTGCCGGTAAAGCGGGGCCTGCGCCGGAGGTGGACCTGTACGAGTTCGATCTCGGCTACGTCGCCTGGCGGGTCCTTCCGGCCCCACCTCCCACCGACGGGCCACCCGTTCCACCACCGTCCACCGGATATCCCCGGGCGGTCATCGACCGGGAGACCGGTGAGGTCTCCCAGTGGCGGTCGCTGCCCGCGCCGCTGGTCGCCGAGGAGTACGCGCAGCACCGCGCTGCCGAGGGACGTTTTCCACCCGACGTGCGGTACGTGTTGGAGAAAGCCGGCTGGTATCCCGGCCGGAACGTGACCTCCGCGGTGGACCACTGGATGGTGCGCTTCGCCGACGAGTTGGCCGGGCTGGAGTGCTCGCCGGCCGCGCGGGCCGCGCTGGTCGAGTTCGGCGGCCTTCAATTGCCGCAGTTCGGCGGGCATGGTGAGCCGGGCGGCGGCTACACCAGCTTCATCCACCCCACGCTGGGCGGTGTCGTCACCGACAAGGCGCACGCCTTCTCGGAGGAGTACGAGAATCCCGTCTACCCGCTCGGCAACAACGAGGACGGCCCGTCCGAACTGGTCGTCGACGCGCAGGGGCGAGTCTTCATGCTGCACTGGGCCGACGACTTCTTCATCGGTCCCGACGTCGACACCGCCCTCGTCAACCTCATTCGGGGCGAGGAGCTGACCGAGGCCAGCGACGGCGGCTGGTGAGCCGGCCGGGTCGTGCTGCCTCCATCGGCGGGCCGGGTCAGCCGTTGATCGCCCGCATAAAGGCGTACAGGCCCAGCACGCTGCACGCCACCGGCACCACGGCGAGCTGGAGCAGGATGTCGAACACGTCGCCGAGCCGGGCCAGCCGGGGCGACGGGGCACGCCGGCTGTAGGCGAGGCCGGCACCGGCCGAGAGTCCCGCCGCGACCAGCGCCACCGGCAGCACGGCCAGCACCCGCGCCGCAGTCGACGCGTCGGCCGCGCCGACCAGCGGCAGCAGGCCCAGACCCACCAGGCCGACGGCGAGCATCGGCACCCGGTGCCGGACGGTCGAGACCAGCCGGGCCCGCAGCAGGTAACCCAGCGAGATCACCCCGGCGAGCAGCAGCGCGGAGAGCGTGCCGGTCGCGGTGAGCACGAGCAGGCAGGCGATGGTGACGACGAACGCCCCGAAGATCGTCCCGGTGAGCACCTCGTCGGCACGGGCGGTGGCCTGGTAGACCACCTCGCGCTTCGGCTGCGGCTCGTCGCGCAGCAGGTCCTCGGCGGTACGCGGCAGCGCCGGCATCGGCATCTTCCCGAGCCGGACGGAGAGCAGCGGCATGGCCGGCAACAGCAGGGCCACCGCACTGACCACGACGGCGGTGCCCTGGGCGGCATCCATGGAACCGAGGGCGAGCAACCCGCCCACCATGCCCCAGAACCCGACGAAGACCGCAGCCACGAAGACCCGGGTCGCGTCGCCCACCCCGAGCAGGCCGAGCAGGCCGGACAGCAGCAGCACGGCGGAGCCGAGCAGCACGTGCGGCGCACCCAGTGCCCACACCGACTCCCCGGTGCCGATCACCAGCACGCCGCCGACGAAGGCGTAGGGCAGCCCGGCGGCGGCGACGACCGCACCGGCGAGGGAGTCGGCCATCGCCCGGGACAGCACGATCCCGCTGACCAGCAGGACCCCGGCCGCGCCGAGGGCGACCGCCCCGCCGAGCCAACCAGGCTGCTCGGAGGTGACGATCACGACCAGACCGAGCAGCAGCAGCACCCCGGCCACGATCAGGCCGGTCAGCCGGGTTGCGAACGAGGTCCAGACCACGCCGCGCCGGCGGGCGCCGTCGGCGACGGCCTCCATCAGATCGTCGTACGCCAGCTCCGGCCACTCGGTACGCCGGGGCACCAGGTGCAGCGTCTCGCCGTCGCGGACGGTCTGGGCGGCCAGCGTACGGGTCAGGTCGACGGCGGTGCCATCGCTGCGGCGCAGCATCCATCCGCCGTGACTGGTGCCGTCCGACGGTTCCTCATCGGCCTGGCGCAGCACGGCGGGCAGCAGCCCGACGAGCGGCAGATGCTCGGGGAGGGCGAGATCAAGCCGCCGGTTGGGGGCGACGACGGCGATACGCGCGAGTCCGGTTCCGGCCTGGGTGACCACTGACGACCCCTCGGTCGAGGAGCGGGCCGATGGCCCGCGGCTGTCCTGACGGGGAAAGGCTACCTACCATGTGCCGGTGACGCGGGTCCCGGTTCACCGCGGCGGTCTCCGGACGCCGACGGGGTTGCCCGCGTAGCACCTGATGGCGTTTCGTGAGGTCCTGGTGGGCTTGACGCGGCGGCCGAACGTGCGGGGGTGCCGGGCGTGCCACACGCCCACGAGAGGCAACGGAGGTCTGTCACGTGAGCACGGTGGTCGTCAAGCGACCCGCCCGGCAGCCGGAACCGGAGTATCCCTCCGGCGAGGTGCTGCTGGAAGCGCCACCCGAGGTGCCCGCCCCGAGCGGCAAGGCCTGGGGGCAGATGCTGATGCTGCTGCCGATGCTCGCCGGCTCCTTCGCGATGGCGCTGATGTTCGCCGGCCGGGGTGGGTCGACCCTCGGCTACGTCACCGGGGGCCTGTTCGGACTCTCCGCCATCGGCATGCTCGGCTCCCAGCTGACCAACAACGCGGGCGGCCCGGGCAAACAGGAGATGCTGCAGAAGCGCCGCGAGTACATGACGCACCTGTCGCGGCAACGCCGTCGAGTGCTCAAGACGATCCGCAAGCAGCGGGAGGCCGCCTTCTACCGGCACCCGGACCCGGACACGCTCTGGTCGCTGCCGCTGGGCCCGCGGCTGTGGGAACGCCGTCGCGGCGACGTCGACTTCGCCACCGTCCGCATCGGTCTGGGGCCGCAGGAGCTGGCCACGCCGCTGGTGCCGCCGCCCGCGACGTCGCTGGAGAAGCTGGAACCGATGTGCGCGCTGGCCCTGCGCCGGTTCCTCACCACCTACGGCGAGGTGCCGGACCTGCCGGTGACCATGGCGCTGAACGGATTCGCCCGGGTGCACCTGCGCGGCGACACCGACGCCGCCCGTGGGATGGTCCGGGCGGTACTCGCCCAGGCCACCGCGTTCCACGCTCCCGACGACATGCTCGTCGCGATCTGCGTGGCGCCCGATCGGCGGGCCGCGTGGGAGTGGACGAAGTGGTTGCCGCACGCCCTGCACCCGTCGCGTACCGACGCGCTCGGCCAGCTGCGGCTGGTGGCGCCCTCGGTGACCGGCCTGGAGGCGATGCTCGACGACGTGCTGGCCAGTCGGCCCCGGTTCAACGCCAGCGGCGGGGGACCGCAGGTCGGCGGACCGCACGTGCTGGTGGTCATCGACGGCGGCGACACCGCCGGATCGGACCACCTGATGACCGACGGCGGCGTGGAGGGCGTCACCCTGCTCGACCTGTCCACCCCGGCGCCGCGGATGCTCGACCGGGCACGGCTGGTGCTGGAGGTGACGGCGGATGGCAAGCTGCACAGCACCACGGTGGACGGGCCGGCGGAGATCGGCCGGGCCGACGACTGCCGGGTGACGGAGATCGAGGCGCTGGCCATGCAACTGGCCCCGCTGCGCCTGTCGGCCGCCTCCCGGGGCAGCGGCGACACCCCGCTCGCCACCGAGCTGGGCCTGGCCGAGCTGCTCGACATCGGCGACCCGTACGAGTTCGACGTCGACCGGGCCTGGCAGCCTCGCCCCAACCGGGACAAGCTGCGGGTGCCGATCGGGGTGGGCACCGACGGCGGGCCGGTGGAGCTGGACCTGAAGGAGTCGGCGCAGGACGGCATGGGCCCGCACGGGCTGCTCATCGGCGCGACCGGTTCCGGCAAGTCCGAGCTGCTGCGCACCCTCGTGCTGGCGCTGGCCGCGACGCATTCGTCGGAGAGCCTCAACTTCGTGCTGGTCGACTTCAAGGGTGGTGCCACGTTCACCCGGCTGGACGGGTTGCCGCACACCAGTGCGGTGATCACCAACCTGGCGGACGAGCTGCCCCTGGTGGACCGGATGACCGACGCCATCAACGGCGAGCTGGTCCGCCGGCAGGAGCTGCTGCGCGCGGCGGGCAACTACGCCTCGCAACGCGACTACGAGAAGGCCCGGGCGGCGGGTGCCCCGCTGTCACCGCTGCCGAGCCTGCTCATCATCTGCGACGAGTTCTCCGAGCTGCTCACCGCGAAGCCCGACTTCATCGACATGTTCGTGCAGATCGGTCGGGTCGGCCGGTCGCTCGGCGTACACCTGCTGCTGGCCAGCCAGCGGCTGGAGGAGGGGCGGCTACGGGGGCTCGACACCCACCTGTCGTACCGGATCGGTCTGCGGACCTTCTCCGCGATGGAATCCCGGGTGGTGCTCGGCGCCACCGACGCGTACGAGCTGCCCCGCTCGCCGGGCCACGGATACCTGCGCTTCGGCACCGAGCCGCTGGTCCGGTTCAAGGCCGCGTACGTCTCCGGGGCCTACCAGAGCAAGACCGCCGCGGCGGTCGCGGCCGGCGACGGCGAGGACCGGGTACGCGAGTACAGCACCGTCTACGTGGCCCCGCCGGTGACCCGTACGACGAAGCAGGAGGAGGCGCCGGAACCGGCCGACGGAGTCGGCGAGAGCGTGCTCGACATCCTGGTCGGGCGGCTCGCCGGCCGGGGCAAGCCGGCGCACCAGGTGTGGCTGCCGCCGCTGGCCGAGCCGCCGACGATGGACCAGTTGCTGCCCCCGCTGACCGCCGACCCCGCCCGTGGGGTGACCGTGGCGCACGCCGGCCTGCTGGGCGAGTTGCAGGTGGCGGTCGGCATCGTCGACAAGCCCTACGAGCAACGCCGCGACGTGCTCTGGTTCGACCTGGCCGGGGCGGCCGGCCACGCGGTGATCGTCGGCGGCCCGCAGAGCGGTAAGAGCACCCTGCTGCGGACGGTGGTCACGTCGCTGGCGCTGACCCACACCCCCAGGGAAGCCCAGGTGTACTGCCTCGACCTGGGCAGCAGCGCGCTGTCCTCGCTGCGCAACCTGCCGCACGTCGGCTCGGTGGCGACCCGTCTCGACGCCGGCCTGGTCCGGCGTACCGTGGCCGAGCTGCAACTGCTGATGGGCGAGCGGGAGCGGCGGTTCGCCGAGCGCGGCGTCGACTCGATGGCCGAGTACCGGCGGGCCCGCCGGCACGGCCAGCACAACGACGACCCGTTCGGCGACGTTTTCCTGGTCATCGACGGCTGGGCGACGCTACGGGCCGAGTTCGAGGACCTCGAACCCACCATCAACGACATCGCCAACCGGGGGCTCTCCTTCGGCATCCACCTGATCGTCACCGCCGGGCGCTGGATGGACCTGCGCCCGGCCGTCCGGGACGTCTTCGGTACCCGGCTGGAGCTGTGGTTGGCCGACGCGAGCGACTCCAACCTGGACCGCCGGGCGGCGATGAACGTGCCGGAGAAGTCGCCGGGCCGGGGCATCACTCCGGACGGGCAGCAGTTCCTGGCGGCGCTTCCCCGGGCCGACAGCGCGCAGGAGTCGGAGACCCTCTCCGAGGGAGCCCGCAAGCTGGTCACCGACCTGGCCGCGGCCTGGCAGGGCCCGGGCGCACCGCCGATCCGGCTGCTCCCGCCGGTGGTCCCCTACGGCAGCCTGCCGAGCACCGGCCGCCCGGGGATGCCGATCGGCATCGCCGAGGTGGATCTGCAGCCGGTGCACCTGGACTTCGCCGCCGACCCGCACTTCATCCTGTTCGGCGACGGCGAGTCGGGGAAGAGCACGTTCCTGCGGGCGTTGGCGCAGACGATCGTCGACCGCCACGAGCTGACCGAGGCCCGACTGGTCCTGGTCGACTACCGGCGCAGCCTGCTCGGCGACATCGACACGCCGCACCTGATCGGGTACGGCTCGACGGCACAGGTCACCGAGAGCATCGTGACCGAGGTGGCCGGGGTGATGCGCGACCGGCTGCCGCCGCCCGACATCACCGCGGAGCGGTTGCGGGCCCGCGACTGGTGGAAGGGCCCCGACCTCTACGTGCTGGTCGACGACTACGACCTGGTGGCCGGCGCGGGCAGCAATCCGCTGACCCCGCTGCTGGAGTTCCTGCCCCAGGCCCGAGACATCGGCCTGCACCTGGTCATCGCCCGGCGCACCGGCGGCGCGAGCCGGGCGCTGTACGAGCCGGTGCTGATGCGGCTGCGCGAGATCAGCACGCCGGGCATCGTGATGTCCGGCAACCGGGACGAGGGGGTGCTGCTCGGCACCGTCCGGCCCGGGCCGCTGCCACCGGGCCGGGGCTGGTTGGTGTCCCGGCGCGGCGGTACCCGGCTGGTGCAGTTGGTGAACCTTCCACCACGCTCGTGACCGCCGTACGGGGTTGCCCGATGAGGCTACCGTCGGCCAGAGTGGACTTACGGTGCGCGGCTGCGGTCTCTGGCTCCTCGGAGTAAGACCAGCCGCGCCAGCACCATGTGAGCGAACGGGGGAGGGACATGGGCGACGAATGGCTCGTCGACGAGAACATCGACGTCGACATCAACCAGCTGAAGGACTTCGCGCAGGCCATCCAGAAGGAGCTGGAGACCAACTTCCAGCCCAGCTTCGAGAACGGCCTCCGCCCGATGCTCACCGTGCAGGCGCCGTTCGGCGGCGGCGGGCTCAAGGAGGCCGCCTTCTTCCGGGGCCGGCACGACGAGAGCCGGATGGCCGTGTCCCACCTGATGGGCGATGTGATGAAGGGTCTCACCGCGCTGAGCGTGGCCGCCGTGTCCATCTCCGCCGAGTATCTCACCGGCGATGCGTTGGCCCAGGCCACCAACGAGGACGTCTTCAACGCGTTCTACGCGGTGGACGGCCAGGAGACCCTCAGCGGCCAGTGGCAGCAGGGCGAGGGCGACCCCTCGGCCGACGTTCCGGAGCAGGCCACGAACCCCACGCCCATGTCGCCGTACCAGGGCATGGACTCCTGCCCGACCGAGGACCAGCGGGAGAACACCCCAGAGTGGGCCAGGACCGAGGTCGTGGGTGACGGGTCGGGCGCGTACGTGATCTCCGGCGACACCGAACGCATGCACGGCGAGGACCTCCGGCTGGACCAGTCGAGCCTGCGGTAACAGGCGGCAGGGCCACGGGACCTGAGGAGCGGGGATGACCGACGACTACTACGGCTGGACGCCGCCGAGCTACCACCAGTACACCGGCATGACGGACGACTACGCGGCCGAGCGGGCCGCCCAGTCCACGCCGTACGAGCCCACGAGGTGGGACGACGTAAACATCGAGCAGATGTGGGAGTACGTCCGTAAGGAGAGCGACGAGCGCACCACGGCGCTCGCCGAGACCTGGCGGCGGGCGGCCAGCCTGCTCCAGTCCACCCGGGACAATCTCAAGCGCCACGCCGACTCGCTGGAAGCCAAGTGGAGTTCGCCGGCGGCCCGGGTCTTCATGTCCCGGGTCGGCGCGACGCTGCACTCGCTCGACGAGTGGAAGGAAGTGGCCAGCAACAACGCCACCGGCCTGGAGCAGATCGCCGGCAAGATCAAGACCTCGCAACGCGACATGCGGGAGCTCTGGCTGCAGTACAAGGCCGAGCAGGAGCGGCAGCAGGAGATCTACGAGAAGGACAAGGCCGAGATCACCTTCGGCGATCTCTTCGGCGACAACCACAAGACGTACGAGGAGGTCCAGCGGGAGTTCCACCAGCGGGCCAAGGACATCGCCAAGCCGCTGGCCGACCTCTACATCGACGTCTACATCTCGAACATCTCCCGGGGCGGGAAGTTCAAGGGTCCGACCGACGCGGTCTTCAGGAGCCCGGACATGCCTCCGCCGGGCCGGCCGGGCACATTCGGCAGCCGGCCGGTCAAGCCCGGGGTGAACGGCGACCGTCCGGACCGTCCGACCATGCCGACCCGCCCGGATCTGGGCGACCGGCCCACCGAGCCCGCCACTCCGCCGCCTTCGGGCCTGCCGGAGGGGGTCGGCCTCGCGGGTGGCGCCGCAACCACCGCGCCCCCCGGACCGGCTCCCGCCCCGCCGCCCGTCACCACCGCGCCGAACGCGCCCACGATGCCCGGCCCGGCGGTGCCGCCGGTCGCGGGGCCGGGGCTGCGCCCGGGCAGCCCAGGCCTGACCTCGCCGAACTCGGGGGCCCGGCCGAACGCCCCACGGACCACCCTCCCCGGATCGGGTGGGCCCACCCCACCCAGCAGCCGCGGCCCGGCACCGAACCGTCCCACGCTGCCAGGCGCGGGTGGCCCCGGCAGCGGGTCGGGAGCGCCGCCGGGCGGCGGTAAGCGCGGCCCCGCGCCGAACCGTCCGACCCTGCCGGGCAACACCGGCACCGGGCGGCCCGGGGTCGGGCCGTCCCGACCGGGTGCCGGAGTCAAGCCGCCGGGTTCGGCCACCCCGCCGTCCAGCCCCCGCCTGCCCGGCTCCACGGCCCGTCCGGGGCAAAAGGGCGCCGCCCCCGGGCGACCCGCCTCCCCACCGCCGAGCCTCGGCGGCCAGCGCGGCACCGCCCCGGGCATCCCGCCCAAGGCCGGCTCGCCGCTGACCGGCCGTCCCGGTCAGCCGCCGGCCACGCCCACCGGCAAGCCCGGTACACCGGCGGCCAGCCGCGCCGCCGGGCCGGGCACCCCCGCCAGCGGCACCCGGCCCGACCTGAGCGGTCGTACCGGCGCCGGCCGACCCACGCCGACCACCGGCCCGGCGCCGTCGCTCGGCGGCCGACGCGGTGGACCGGCCACGCCAAGCCCACGCAAGGGCGCCCCGCGCGACGGGGAGCAGGAGACCTGGGAGTACGGCGACGGCGACGACGAACTCTGGGCGACCGAATCCTCCGCCGTCGGCGTCGTCGAAGCGCCGGCCGAGCACCGACCCCGCGAGCAGGGCCGGGCACTCGGCCAAGGCTGACCAGGGGCGGGCCGGTCACCCCACCTTGGGTGGCCGGCCCGTACCATGCGGTGACCGTCCATCCCCGGCCGTCCCGCGACGACCTACAGAGGAAGGTAGACGGGCATGCGTGTCCTCACCCGACCGGCGGCCGCCCTGGCGCTCACCACCGCGAGCGTTCTGGCGGCCCTGACCCTCACCGTCACGCCCGCCACGGCGGACTCCACCAGGGACAGCTCGTGGCACGTCAAGGCCCTGGAACTGTCCGAGCTACACAAGATCACCCAGGGCGAGGGTGTGGTGGTGGCGGTGGTCGACAGCGGGGTGGACGCGTCGCACCAGGACCTCAGCAACAACGTCCTGCCGGGCGTCGACTTCTACGACGACGACGCCAAGGGCCAGGTCGACCGACACGGACACGGCACCGGCATGGCCTCTCTGATCGCCGGGCACGGGCACGGGACGGGCAACCGCGACGGGGTGCTCGGAGTCGCGCCGAAGGCCAAGATCCTGCCAGTGACCATCAAGAGCGAGCGGAGCGCGCTGATCCAGCCGACGGCCCTCGCCGCCGGGATCAACTGGGCCGTCGACCACGGCGCGGACATCGTCAACGTGTCGCTCAGCAGCAGCTTCAACGAGGAGCTGAACCGGGCGGTCGAGCGTGCGTACCAGCGGAACGTGATCGTCGTCGCCGCCGTCGGCAACGACGACGACATCCTCATCGGCAGCCCGGCCCAGCATGACAGCGCCGTGGCGGTCAACGGCACCGACCGCAAGGGCGCCATCAGCGAGAAGGCGTCGGTCCCGGCCGAGGAGGTCGACATCACCGCGCCCGCGGTCGACATCGTCCAGGCGGCCCCCGACAACAGGTACTTCACCACGACCGGCAGCAGCAACAGCACCGCGATCGTCTCCGGCGCACTGGCGCTGATCAAGGCCAAGTACCCGAACCTGAACGGGTACGAAATGTTCCAGCGGCTGCTGGAAACCACGCGGGACGAGGGCGAGCCCGGCCACGACCAGTACTTCGGATGGGGCGCGCTCGACCTGCGGGAGGCGCTGACCGGCGAGCCGGACGGCCGCGGCACCCGCCCCAGTGCCCGGCCGAGCGGTTCGCAGCTCGAGCCCTGGCAGGCCAACCCGCGCGAGCGCGACGACGGCATCCTGATCTTTGTATGGGCCGCGATCATCGCGGTGTTCGTCCTTGTCGTCGGCGGAATCGTGGCCACAGTCATGCTGCTGCGTGCCCGACGCCGCCTGGCGCAGCTCGCCGACGGAGACCCGCCGACCACCGTCGGGGCATCCCCCGGACCCGGCGTACCGCCGCAGGGCGGCCCGGGCCAGCCGACCGATGCAACCGACGAAGCGGCCTGGCGTCGGCCGCCCGGCTGATCGGTCCGATCCGACCCGAGGAAGGCACCCATGTCGACCACACCAGACGGGGCGTTTCCATCTCCGCCGCCCGGCCCGTACCCGGCCCCTGATCCGTACCGGACCCCGGATCCGGCCATGCCGCCCGGCCCGCCGGCTGCCGGGCCGAACCCGGCGAGCCGGCGGCCGATGGTGGTCACTCTCGCCGTCCTGCTGATGCTGCCGGCGGTCGTCACCTGGCTGATCGCCGGGATCGCCTTCTTCCTGGCCATGACGCGGACCGAGGGGGACGGGCTCGGCAAGTTCCTGGTGGTGGTTATCGGGGTGGTCGTGCTCGCGCTCGCCCTGCTGGTGGTGCTGCTCGCCTCGCTGGGGATCCTCATCGCCTGGCGGGGCGACGGCGCGGAGGGGCTGACCGTGCCGGCGGGCTTCACCTTCGGGCTCTTCGTCGTCGTCATCGTCACGCTGCTGGTGCAGGGCAAGCTGAGCTATCAACCGACGATGGTCACGCCGCTGGTGGTGGGTGGGCTGGCCGGTGTCTCGCTCGCCCTGATCAAGAGCCCACCGGCCCGCGCCTGGTTCGCCAGCCGTAAGCGCTGACGGTCAGGGCGGTGACCAGCGACGGGCGGTCGCGTCGAAGCGGGCCAGCAACTCGTCACGGCCGTCCTGGTGCAGGCAGTGCAGCTCGGTACGGTCCGGCACGACCAGTGACTCCATCCGCGGTTGGCCCTGGCCCCACTCCTCGGGCGTGGCCTCGCCGGGCGTCCAGCGCAGCACGGCCACCCACTCGTCCGACTCCTCGAACGGCGACCCCGCACCGAGCAGTCCCAGGCGGCGGTAGAGGCGTACCGGCGTGTCCCGGCCCGGGCCGTGCCAGGCGTGCACCAGCCCGGCCGCCCGGTCGTAGCCGTCGTCCAGATAGGACGACAGGTAGCGGTGTGGGATGACCAGTTGCAGCAGCAGCGGCACATCCGGGTCGGGTCCGTCGTCGGCGGTGGGCTGCGGCGCCGACCGGGGCAGCGGTACGCCCACCGTTGCCGGCTCGGCGTACGCGGCCGTCGCACGGCGGCGCTTCTCCAGCTCGGCCGCCTCGGTGACCACCTGCCGCAGCTCGCCGAGCCAGTCGCGCAGCGTCTGCACCGCCTCGCCGGGCAGCGCCGCGGCCAGCGGCGTCTCCGGGTTGAGCAGCAGCTGCCAGGACAGGTCCGGCCAGTGCTCGGTGAGCTGAAGACTGCTGACCACCACGAGATCGCGATCGCCGAGGGCCTGCCGCAGCCGGGCCTCGGAGGTGAACACCGGCAGGCCGACCCGGCCCTGCTCGTCCGGCATGCTCCACCACGGGAACTCCGGGTCCGACAGGTCACGGGTCGCCGGGCCGTCCGGTCGCAGCGGCAACACCAGCTCGGCCCGCAGCAGCGCGGCCATCAGGGCGTTCGGGTCCTGCCGGAGGATCGCCTCGCGCAGCGGGCGCTCGGCCTCGACGGCAGGCGCGGCGAGCGTACGGAGTTCGTCGGCGGTGAGTCGGACACCGATGGGCAGGCCGGCGTCGACCGCCAGCATCCACCCGTCGTCGGGCCAGTCGACGGCCAGATCGGCCAGCCCCGACACCCGGTAGCTGACGGACTGGCCGGGCAGGCCGGCGGCGATCGCCGCCGGTGAGGTGTAGCTGACGACGTGGGTCACCCCGTCGTGCTGGCCCGTCGGCCAACCGGCCGGTTCCCGGCCGGCCGCCGCCGCTGGCGACACGGGCAGCAGCAGTGGGCCGGCGGCGAGTTCGGAGAGGAAACCCTCCCGGTCGTCGGCGTCGGCGGCGGCCAGCAGCGCGTGCTCGGTGGCGTTGGTCGGCCGCCAGCCGGTCACCAGCTGCCGTCCCCGCGTACCCGCCGGGGTTGCCGGCCGAGCACCAGCGTGGCGAGCGCCTCGTCGAGGTTCACCCCGAGGAACCAGTCCCCGGTGTGGTCCAGCACGAACACCCGGCCCTGCTCGTCGACGGCGACGATGCCGGTGCCGTCGCCCTCCTCGCCGAGCGGGGTGAGCGGTGCCCCGGTCACCTCGGCCAACTCGGCGAGCGTGGCCACCGAGTGCCGCACCAGGAACGGGTCGAGGTGGAAGTCGCTCGGCGCGACCTGCTCCCCCTCGCTCTGCGGGCGTACCCGCAGCCCGCCGAACTCGGCGTACGCCTCGACGGCGGCGGCCGTCACGACGTGCTGCCGGCCGTCCGGCGTGGCGTCGGCGGCGATGCGTAGCGCCCACTCACGGGCCCGGCCGTCGTCGCGCCGGTCGGCCGACCAGCCGGCCGCGGCGAGGGTCTCGGCCACCAGGGGCGGGAAGCGCCCGGTCATGCCAACGCCTCCATCCCGAACCAGTCCAGCAGGGCGGCACAGGAACGGCAGGGCGGCTGGACCTCGCCGTGGCGTGGGTCGCCTTCCTCCCGTACCCGCGTCACCCGCACCTTCGCGCCCCACAACAGCGAGCGGGCCCGGGCGGGGTCGAGCGGTGGGCCGCCGGCTTCGGCGGCGTACAGGCGGTCGGAGATCAGCACCGGCTCGGCGCACCACCCGACGAAGCGCTCGCGTTGTCCGACGGGCAGCCCGTGCAGGAACCGCCGGATCACCGGGTGCAGCTCGGGGGCCACGTCACCACGTACCGAGGTGTGGGTGTGGACGGTGCCGTCGGCCAGCAGCGCACCCGCCGCCAGCGGCAGCATCCGCAGCTCCGCCATCCGTCCTCCCGGGTGTCGACAGGGGATCCGGCCGCGGATCCACTCGGCCTGCCCGCGAGCCTAGCCGTCCCGGTTCGTCCATCGGGCGAGGCGTGGACGCACACCGGCGCAGCGACGGGCTCACACAGTGTCGACCGGCTGGGATATCGTCGGTTCAGCCCCCTCCTCGCCGTACGAAGCCCGGAGCCATGACGCGCACCCTTCTCGTCTCCCCGGACCAGCCCGGCGCCTACCCGTCCATCGGGGAGGCACTGGCGGTGGCCAGCGACGACGCCGTTGTCTCGGTAAGTCCCGGCACCTACTACGAGGCGTTGTTCATCAACGACCGGGGTGTCGCCATCGTCGCCGCGCAGGGCGCGGGGACAGTCACCATCGACGCCTCGTCCGGGACGTATCCCACGGTGTCGTGCAACTCCGGTCGGCTGGAGCTGCGCGATCTGGTTCTCAAGGCCGGCGACGCGCCGGTCGTCGTGGCCGACCGGGCGGCGCTCACCATGACCGGGTGCGAGCTGAGCGCCGGCTTCGGCGCGGCGATCCAGGTGGCCGGCCGTTCGGAGTTCACGCTGGCCCGCTGCCGGGTGACCGGTGGGCGCTACGGCCTGGTGGTGGAGGATTCCGACGGCAGCGTCGAGGGGTGCGAGTTCACCGACCTCAGCGAGGACGGCATCATCGTGCGGATCGGGGCCGCCCCGACGATCCGCACCAGCACGGTGACCCGTTGCGGCAACCGCGGCATCTACGTCTACCAGTACGGCCGGCCGACGATCGAGACCTGCGACATCTCCCAGACCGGCCATGCCGGAGTTGCCGTGGTGCACCAGAGCGCACCGGTGCTGCGGCGTTGCCGGATCCGCGACACCCGGGGCCCGGCGATCTCGTTCGGCCGAGGCTGCCACGGCACGGTCGAGGAGTGCAGCACCGAGAACACCGCCCAGCCGGCGATCGAGGTCGCCGAGGGGGCCGAGCCGACCATCGTGGAGGGTACGGCGGGCCGGAAGGCCGCCTACGGTGCCGACGCGGCCCGCGCCGCCGTCCAGCAGGACACCGCCCGGGTGGAGAAGCTCCTGGCCGAGTTGGAGGCGATGGTCGGCCTGGAGCAGGTGAAGGAAGAGGTCCGAGCCCTCATCGACGAAATCCAGGTCAACGAGTGGCGGCGGAGCGCCGGGCTGCCGGTCGGCACGGTCAGCCATCACCTGATCTTCGCGGGTGCGCCCGGCACCGGTAAGACCACCGTGGCCCGCATCTACGGCGAGTTGCTGGCGGCGTTGGGCGCGCTGCCCGGCGGCTCGTTCCGCGAGGTGTCCCGGCGTGACCTGGTCGGCCAGTACCTGGGCCACACCGCCGAGAAGACCGCCGCGGCGTTCGAGCAGGCGCGCGGTGGCGTGCTGTTCATCGACGAGGCGTACACCCTGTCCCGGTCGTTCGGCAGCGGCGGTGACTTCGGGCAGGAGGCCATCGACACGCTGGTCAAGCTGATGGAGGATCACCGCGACGAGGTCGCGGTGATCGCCGCCGGCTACACCGGGGAGATGTTGCAGTTCCTCGACGCCAACCCTGGTCTGGCCTCCCGCTTCGCCAAGACCATCGAGTTCGGCAACTACTCGCCGGAACAGCTGGTCGTCATCGTGGAGCGGATGGCTGGTGGCGACGAGTACCTGCTCGCGGGCGGGGTCTCCGAGGTGCTCCGGGAGCACTTCGGCACGATCGAACGGGACCAGAACTTCGGCAACGCCCGGGAGGCCCGCAAGCTGTTCGAGGGCGTACGCAAGGCGCAGGCGCAGCGGCTGCGGCAGTCCGGCCAGCGCCCCAGCCTCGACGAGCTGCGTACCGTGACGGTCGCCGACGTACGCGCCGCGATCGGGCGCTGACGATGCCGGGGCGGTCAGGGAGGGGCGCGCGGTGACGCATCCGGGTGCGGCACGGCCGGGCGAGCCGGGTTGGCAGCATCATCCGGGGGCGGCGGCACCGCCGCAGCAGCAGCGGACGGCACAGCCGCAGCAGCAGGCCGGCGCTCCGGCGCCGGCGCCGACCATCGGCGGCACCGGGCCGGGGCACAGCTGGGCGGCCCAGCGCGGGCAGGGACGGGCGACCGTCGGCACCGCGTACACCAGCCAGGCCGCCGCCGTGGTGGCACAGACCGCACCGGCTGCGCCGGCCGCCCGGGCGGCGACGGAGAGCCGGTCGGCCGCACCGGCCCGGCCCGCCGCGGCCCCGGAGCCCACGGCCGAGACCGCCGCGGCGGCTCCGGTGGTACGCCCGCACCGGCGACAACTCCGGGTCGCCGGGATACACGTCGCCCAGCTCGTAGCCTGGCAGGCCGGCGCGGCGGCGGTCCTGGCCGCCACACCGCGCGGCATGCCGCTGACCGTCGCCGTGGCCGCCGCCGTGGTGCTGCTGCTCTCCCCGACGGTGCTACGGCACCGCGGCCGGTGGCTCTACCAGTGGTTGGCGGTCTGGTGGGGCTATCGGGGCCGGCGCCGGCAGCTGACCGCCAGCGGGCCGGATGTCCCCCTGCAACTGCTCGCCCATCTGGAGGGCAGCGTCGAGCTGGACCAGGTCGAAATCGACGACCAACCCGCCGTGCTGCTGACCCACCGGGGCGGGCTGAGTGCCGTGCTGGAGGTCGACCCCACCGAGGGCGCGCTGCTGATGGGCGCGCCGCAGGCCCTGCCGTCGCCAGTGTCGCTGCTGCCGGCGGCCGACCCGAAGACCCCGCCGGTGGCGGTGCAGGTGCTGATCCAGGTCACCCCGGCACCCCGGGTCCGGGCCGCAGCGGTGGACCGGGCGTACCGCGAGCTGACCAACGGCGCCGTGCCGGCCAGCCGGCAGGCGTGGGTGGTGCTCCAGGCCCCGCGTACTCCCGACTTCCACGCCGACCGAGACCTGCGTCCGGCACTCACCGCGGCGATCCGGCGAACCCGCCGCCAACTGCGCCAGGATCGGGTGACCGCCCGCCTGCTCAACCGCGACGAGGTGCTCGCCGCCGTCGCCCACCTGACCCACCTCACCGGTGAGCCGGCGGGCGGTGAACGACCACTTGCCCGGGAAAGCTGGCGGAGCTGGTCGGCGCAGGGCACCCCGCAGAGCTGTTACCGACTGCTCTCCTGGCCCGACCGCGCGTGGGAGCTGGATCCGCTGCTGCGCGGGCTGCCCGCGGCGGCCGGCGTGGTGTCGGTCTCGGTGGCCCGGGAGCCCGGCCACCCCGGTGGCGACGACGCCGTGGTGGAGGTGGCGTTCCGGCTGATCGGTGCCGACGCCGCCGCACTCACCGCCGCCGACCGCGCGCTGGACGCGGCGATCCGCGGTCACGGCGGTCGCCTGCAACGACTCGACGGCGAGCACGCCCACGGCGTGGCCGCCACCCTGCCGCTCGGAGGCTTCCTGCGGTGAACAACAGCGTCGCCTTTCCCGGCAGCCGGATCGGGCTGCACGTCACCGACGGGGCCACCGTCGCCGGTCTGCGGCTGGTCGCCGGTGGCGGCGGGCTGGTGGTCGGCCGCAACCGGCAGCAGGAACCGGTGGGGCTGCGGGTCTTCCGGGCCGAGCCGACCCGACTGATGGTGACCGGTGGAGTACGCGCGGCTGAGCTGATCGCCTTCCGGGCGCTCGCGCTCGGCGCCCGGCTGTTCATCCAGACCGCCCGGGAACAGGAGTGGGACGCCTTCCTGCGGCGGTGCGTCATCGGCCGGGAGATCGCCTCGTTCCTGCCGCCCGGGGTGGCCCCACCGCTGCCGGCCACTCCGACCGAACCACAGCTCGTCGTGATCGACACCGGCCCGGTCACCGGGCCGGACACCAACCTCAGCGCACCGTGGCGGGCCACCCTCGTGGTCCGCGACGATCTCGCCGGCTGGGACGTCGAGGTGCTGGTACGCAGCGACATCGTGGTGCTCCAGCGGCTCACCGAGACGGAGGCCGCCACGGCGGCCAACGCTCTCGGACTGGTGAGCGTGCAGAGCTGGTTCACCCAGCTGCACCCGGAGATGGTCGGTCTGATCACCAAGGGCAAGGTGCAGTGGGTCATGCTCAGCATGACCGGTACCGAGCGTCAGCTGATCGGCCCGGTCGCCCGGGGCGGCTGATCGGCCGGCCGCTCGACGGCGCACCGATGCCGTCGACGCGTCGTCACCCCGGGGCGGGGCACCCGCTGCCGACGGGAACCAGCACCTCCCGTGGCGGACCGCCGTCCACCGAGACCTGGACGGGCAGGCAGCCCGGGGTGAGCACCCAGTAGCCACCGGCGAACGCCATCCACTCCTGGGAAGGCTGGTCGCACGGACCCACGCGTACCTGGGCACCGGGAACGGCCGGCGATCCCCAGCCCAACCACGCCCGGCCGGCCGCCGCGTCGCCGACCCGCAGTTCGACGGCGCGACCCCGGCGCACCAGCAGGCCGTCCTTGGCGAAGAAGCCATCCTCGCCGCCGCCGTCGACGGAGCTCGGGTTGGCCTGCAGGACCCGGCCGGTCGTGACGGCCACCGCGTCACCGACGACGGTGTAGCCCGAATCCGGAACGTCCACGCCACCGATGGTGTGGGTGCACGTGACGGAGCCCGGCTCCGCGGCGGCCGGCGGCGCGGTCGTTCCAGTGGTGGATGCGTCGGAGATGGATGTGCCGGGGCTCGGCTGAGCGAGCGGCTCACGGTCACCCATCGTGCATCCACTCAGCACGAACAGCAACATGGTGGCACCAATCCGGGCCCGCATGCCGCCCACTATCCCACGCAAGGCGCCGCGCGGGGACCCGGTGGTGAACCGCCGGTGGCCGGAGGCGTCCGACCGGACCGGTCCACCGACCGTGATCTGGAAGATCAGCAGGCCAGTCTCGTGACGTGAAACACCGTCGCTCCACGGTTTAGTACATCTGGTGGCTCCCGCACGGACACCGCCGCCCCTTATCCTCCAGCGGTCTGTCCCTCGGAGGCCCCGCGGAGGCCCAGCACATGCAGCGAAGAAGAAGTACGCGACTACTCACAATCCCGGGCGTACTGGTCACTGCCACCGCGCTCACCCTGGCTGGTGGCACCACCGCATTCGCCGACCCGGTGCCGGCGGCACCGTTCATCAGTGAGATCCACTATGACAACGCCGGCACCGACGTCGGCGAGGCGATCGAGATCGAGGCGCCGGTCGGTTTCGACCTGAGCGGCTGGCAGATCGTTCTCTACAACGGCGGAAACGGCGCGGCGTACAACACCCGGACCCTCACCGGCACCGTGCCGGCCGCCGGTGTCGTCGTCGCCGACTACCCGGTCAACGGCATCCAGAACGGCGACCCCGACGGCGTCGCCCTGGTCTCCCCGACCAACTCGGTGACGGAGTTCATCACCTACGGGGGTACCTTCGCCGCGGTCGGCGGCCCGGCCAACGGGCTCACCGGCACCGACATCGGGGTCAAGGAGTCCAGCGCCACCCCGGTCGGCCACTCCCTGCAGAAGATCGGCGGCGTCTGGAACCCGCCGGCGCCGCACACCTTCGGCGTCCGCAACACCGCCGTCGACCCGGACCCGGACCCGGACCCGGAGCCGACCATCGGCTGCGATGTCGTGGTCGACCACACCATCGCGCAGGTCCAGGGCACCGGCAGCGCCACTCCGGTGGCCGGCACCCGGGTGACCGTCGAGGGCGTCGTCACCGCCGACCACCGCACCGGTGGCTACAACGGCGTGTACGTGCAGACGGCGGGCAGCGGTGGGGATCGTCCCGTCGCCGCCGGCGCCGCCTCGGACGGCATCTTCGTCTACCTGACCACCAACGCCGCCAACCACCCGTCGGTCGCGATCGGCGACCGGGTCCGGGTCAGCGGCACGGCCAGCGAGTTCAACGGCCTGACCCAGCTCAGCATCGCCGCCAAGAGCGACGTGCAGATCTGCGAGCGGGGCGCGCCGCTGCCCGCCCCGGTCCCGGTGACCCTGCCGCTGGACGAGACCGCCCGCGAGTCGGTCGAGTCGATGCTGGTGGCCCCGGTCGGCGAGTACACCGTTTCTGAGGTCTACAACACCAACCGGTACGGCGAGGTTGTGCTCGCCGCCGGTGACAAGCCGGCCGGTAACCCGACCGACGAGGCCCGCCCCGGCTCGGACGCCGCCCGGCAGTTGGCCGCCGACAACAAGCTCCGCCGGATCCTGGTCGATGACGGCAAGACCACCAACCTGGCCACCGCCGGGCTGCTGCCGCCGTACGTGTCGAAGGACAGCCCGCTGCGGGTCGGTGACAGTGTCGAGGCGTTCGGGCCGTCGGTGCTGTCGTACGGCTTCAACGAGTGGCGCCTGCAGCCCACCACCCCGGTCGACGCCGACACCCTGCCGGCCGCCCGGACCACCTTCAAGGCCACCAACCCGCGTACCGCCGCCCCGGTCAACGTCGGCGGCGACCTGCGGGTGGCCAGCTTCAACGTGCTGAACTACTTCGTGCACTTCGGTGGCGACGCCCGCGGCGCCGTCGACGAGGCAGCGCTGGCCAAGCAGGAGGCGAAGATCGTCTCGGCGATCAGCGCGCTGGGTGCCGACGTGGTCGCGCTGGAGGAGATCGAGAACTCGGTCCGGTTCAACACCGCGGACCCGCAGCAGGCGCTCAAGCGCCTGGTCGCCGCCCTGAACACCAAGGACGGCGCGGGCACCTGGGACTACGTCCGTAGCCCGGCCGAGCTGCCCGGTGCGGCCCAGCAGGACTTCATCACCACGGCGATCATCTTCAAGCCGGCGAAGGCGCAGCCGAAGGGCCCGTCGCGCTCGGTGAACGACGAATCCGTCTGGTTCAACGCCCGCGAGCCGATCGCGCAGACCTTCACCGCCGGAAACGTCGACTTCATCGTGGTCGCCAACCACTTCAAGTCGAAGAGCGGCACCGGCACCGGCGACAACGCCGACGCCGGAGACGGCCAGGGCAGCTGGAACGGTGACCGGGTCCGGCAGGCCCGGGCGCTGGCCACCTTCGTCGACCAGGTCAAGGCCGACAGCAACACCTCCGACGTGATCCTGCTGGGTGACTTCAACTCGTACACCCAGGAGGACCCGATGCAGGTCCTCTACGGCAAGGACTACCGCAACCTCAACACCACCCGAAAGTCCACCTACGTCTTCGGTGGCGAGTCCGGCTCGCTCGACCACGCACTCGCTTCGCCGTCGCTGGCGGACCGGGTGACCGGCGTCGACGTGTGGCAGATCAACGCGGTCGAGTCGTTCGCCTTCCAGTACGACGGCCTGGCCGCCTTCTACGCGCCGGACCCGTACCGGGCCAGCGACCACAACCCGCTGGTGGTGGGCATCAACACCGGGTCCAACCCGGTGGACCTGCAGCTGCTGAGCATCAACGACTTCCACGGCCGGCTGGAGTCCCCGGCCACCGTGGGTGGTCAGGCAGTCGGCGGGGCCGCCCAGGTCTCCGGTCTGGTGAACCAGCTGCGTGGGCAGAACCCGAACACCGCGTTCGTCTCCGCCGGTGACAACATCGGCGCCTCCACCTTCATCTCGGCGATCGACGACGACAACCCGACGATCGACGCGCTGAACCAGATGGGCCTGGCCGCCTCGGCCGTGGGTAACCACGAGTTCGACAAGGGCATGGCCGACCTGACCGGCCGGGTGACCGACCGGGCCGAGTTCCCGTACCTGGGCGCCAACGTGTACCGGGGTGCCGACCGGGCGCTGCCGGCGTACTCGATCAGCAACGTGGGCGGTGTCCGGGTCGGCTTCATCGGCGTGGTCACCGAGCAGACCGGTTCGCTGGTCAGCCCGGACGGCATCGCCGGCCTCACCTTCCGTGACCCGGCTGCCGAGGCCAACCTGGTCGCCGGCCAGCTCAAGGACGGCAACCCGGAGAACGGCGAGGCCGACGTGGTGGTGCTGCTCACGCACGAGGGTGCCGCTACGGAGAACATCGACTCCGCCGAGGAGCTGGCGAACGACCCGGTCTTCGGCAAGTTCACCCGGGTCGACGCCACCATCGACGCCATCTTCAGCGGCCACACCCACCAGCCGTACGCCTTCGAGGTCCCGGTTCCGGGCACCGACAAGCTGCGTCCGGTGGTGCAGGCCGAGGACTACGGCAAGCGGCTGGGCAAGGTCACGCTGACCTTCGACCCGGAGTCGGGCTCGGTCACCTCGGCCGACGCCGCGCTGGTCGACGTGGTCGGTGCGCCGCAGGACCCGGCGGTGGCCGACATCGTGGCCGCCGCGAAGGTCAAGGCCCAGGAGCTCGGCCAGCGGAAGCTGGGTGAGATCACCGCCGACATCCGGCGGGCCTACACCGGCGGCAACGAGGACCGGGGCAAGGAGTCGGCGCTGGGCAACTTCATCGCCGACGTGCAGCTCGCCGGCACCTCCGACGCCGGCCGGGGCGGGGCGCAGATCGCGTTCATGAACCCGGGTGGCCTGCGGGCCGACCTGCTGTACCGGACCGACGGCACGGTGTCCTACGCCGACGCCTTCGCGGTCCAGCCGTTCTCCAACGACGTGGTCACCAAGACCTACACCGGTGCCCAGATCAAGCAGGTGCTGGAGGAGCAGTGGCAGCCGACGGGCGCGTCCCGTCCGGTGCTGTGGCTGGGTGTGTCGAAGGGCTTCAGCTACACGTACGACCCGGAGGCCGCCAAGGGCTCGCGGATCACCTCGATGAAGCTGAACGGCACGGCGATCGACCCGGCGGGCACCTACCGGGTGACGGTGAACTCGTTCCTCGCCTCCGGCGGTGACAACTTCACCACTCTCGGCGGGGGCACCAACCCGGCGACCACCGGCGACAACGACCTCACCATGCTGGTGAGCTACCTCGCGGCGAACTCGCCGGTCACCGCGGACACCGCGCCGCGGTCGACCGTCGGCCAGGGCGAGCCGGCGTGGGACGTCGAGGTGCAGGCCCGTACGCAGTGCGTCGGTGCCAAGGCGTGGGTCGCGGTCACCGCCCGCAACGCCGACGGTGTGCCGCTCACCATCGAGCTGGTCACCCCGTACGGTTCGCGGACGGTCTCCGGCGTCGCTCCCGGTCAGTCCGCGTACCAGACGTTCAACACCCGGGCCAAGTCGGTGCCGGCCGGCACCTCGACGGTGAAGGTCACCGGAACCGTCAACGGCCAGCCGGTGACCACGCAGACCGAGGCGCCGTTCGCGGCGATCACCTGCCACTAGCCCCTTCGCGGTGGCGGCGCCCCTGGCGCCGCGGTGGGCGTAGTGCTCGACGCGTTCGCGGCTCGGGGTGGCTACCTGCACCATAACAGCGTCGGGGACTGTCAACTTTCCGTCAGCCAGCAACTCGCGGAAGG
>NZ_JBFBAO010000057.1:0-25453 GCF_040682255.1 Micromonospora sp. NPDC051296
CATCTCGATGCCGGTGCAGGTGGTCTTCATCGACTTCTCGCGGATGCCGACGATCTCCACCTCCTCGTTCGGCTTGAGGATGCCGCGCTCGGCGCGGCCGGTGACCACGGTGCCACGGCCGGTGATCGTGAAGACGTCCTCGATCGGCATCAGGAACGGCTTCTCGGTCTCGCGCTCCGGCTGCGGGATCGCGGTGTCAACGGCGTTCATCAGCTCCAGGAGCCGGCCGGTCCACTCCGGGTCGCCCTCGAGCGCCTTCAGCGCCGAGACGCGAACGACCGGCAGGTCGTCGCCCGGGTACTCCTGCGCCGAGAGCAGCTCACGGACCTCGAGCTCGACGAGCTCCAGGAGCTCCTCGTCGTCGACCATGTCGCTCTTGTTCAGCGCCACGACGATGTACGGCACGCCGACCTGGCGGGCCAGCAGCACGTGCTCGCGGGTCTGCGGCATCGGGCCGTCGGTCGCCGCGACCACCAGGATCGCGCCGTCCATCTGGGCGGCACCGGTGATCATGTTCTTGATGTAGTCGGCGTGACCGGGGCAGTCGACGTGCGCGTAGTGCCGCGCCTCGGTCTGGTACTCGACGTGCGCGATCGAGATCGTGATGCCGCGGGCCTTCTCCTCCGGCGCCTTGTCGATCTCGTCGAACGGCGTGTACGGGTTCAGGTCCGGGTACTGGTCGTGCAGGACCTTGGTGATGGCCGCCGTCAGCGTCGTCTTACCGTGGTCGATGTGACCAATGGTGCCGATGTTGACGTGCGGCTTAGTCCGCTCGAACTTCGCCTTCGCCACTGGTGTCCTCCTGTGGACTTCTTGGTTCGTTCGCCCCGGTGCGCCGGTCGGCGCTTAGGACTCTGTCGACAGCCTTTCCGGCCTGACGGCCGGAGAGCTTTGTGGGTTCTGCGGCGATGAAGCCTACAGGCCCGGAATTCACACAATCCGACCGAGGTGGTCGCGGTCGGGGAAATCCTCCCGCGACCACCATCGGATCAACGGATCAGCTCAGGTGAGCGTCACTCACCCGTCGCCTTGGCGATGATCTCCTTCGCCACCGAGGCCGGAACCTCGGCGTAGGAGTCGAACTGCATGCTGTAGCTAGCCCGGCCCTGGGTCTTCGACCGCAGGTCGCCGACGTAGCCGAACATCTCCGACAACGGCACCAGGGCCCGGACGATGCGGGCGCCACTGCGCTCCTCCATCGCCTGGATGATGCCGCGGCGGGAGTTGAGGTCGCCGATGACGTCACCCATGTTCTCCTCCGGAGTGGTGACTTCAACGGCCATCATCGGCTCGAGGAGTGCGGGGTCGGCCTTGCGGGCCGCCTCCTTCATCACCATCGAACCGGCGATCTTGAATGCCATTTCGGACGAGTCGACCTCGTGGTACTGGCCGTCCAGCAGCGTCAGCTTGACACCCACCAGCGGGAAGCCGGCGAGAATGCCGTACTGCATGGCGTCCTGGGCGCCCGCGTCCACCGACGGGATGAACTCCCGGGGGATGCGACCACCGGTGACGGCGTTCGCGAACTCGTAGGTCGGCGAGTCGTTGTCCAGCGGCAGCGGCTCCAGGCTCACGATCACCCGGGCGTACTGGCCGGAACCACCGGTCTGCTTCTTGTGGGTGTACTCGATCTTCTCCACCTTGCGGCGGATCGTCTCGCGGTACGCCACCTGCGGCTTACCGATGTTCGCCTCGACGTTGAACTCGCGGCGCATCCGGTCGACCAGGATGTCCAGGTGCAGCTCGCCCATGCCGGAGATGACCGTCTGACCGGTCTCCTCGTCCAGC
Source organism: Micromonospora sp. NPDC051296 (assembly GCF_040682255.1). Classification (NCBI taxonomy): domain Bacteria; kingdom Bacillati; phylum Actinomycetota; class Actinomycetes; order Micromonosporales; family Micromonosporaceae; genus Micromonospora; species Micromonospora sp. NPDC051296. The sequence continues at coordinate 1,789 of NZ_JBFBAO010000057.1, forward strand.
TTGACGCGGAAGGTCGGGTCCTCCTCGGCCAGCCGCTGGATGGCGGTGCTGAGCTTCTCCTGGTCGGCCTTGGTCTTCGGCTCGATGGCGACCTCGATGACCGGCTCCGGGAAGGTCATCGACTCCAGGATGACCGGGTTCGCCGGGTCGCACAGGGTGTCACCGGTGGTGGTCTGCTTGAGACCCTGCACCGCGATGATGTCGCCAGCCTTGGCGGAGCTGCGCTCCTCCCGCTTGTTGGCGTGCATCTGGTAGATCTTGCCGATCCGCTCCTTGCGGTCCTTGGTGGAGTTGACCACCTGAGACCCGGACTCGACCACGCCGGAGTAGACCCGGACATAGGTGAGCTTGCCGAGGTGCTTGTCGGTCTGGATCTTGAACGCCAGGCCGGCGAACGGCTCCGAGGTAGACGGCTTGCGCTGCAGCGGCGTCTCGCCATCGGTCGCCGTACCCTCGATCGCCGGGATGTCCAGCGGCGACGGCAGGAAGTCGACGACGGCGTCGAGCATCGGCTGGACGCCCTTGTTCTTGAACGCCGAGCCGCAGAGCACCGGGTTGGCCTTGCTGGCGATGGTGGCCCGCCGGATGGCGGCCTTGATCTCCTCGACGGAGATCTCCTCGCCCTCCAGGTACTTCTCCATCACCGAGTCGTCGACGTCGGCCAGCGTCTCCATCAGCTTCTCGCGCCACTCGGCCGCGGAGTCGGCCAGGTCGGCCGGGATCTCCTCGATCGCGTAGTCCTCACCCTTCTGGGTCTCCCCGCGCCAGGTGAGGGCGCGCATGCCGATCAGGTCGACGACGCCGATGTGGTCGCCCTCAAGCCCGATCGGGATCTGGAGCACCAGCGGGGTGGCGTTCAGCCGGTCGATCATCATCTGCACGCAGCGGAAGAAGTCGGCACCGGTCCGGTCGAGCTTGTTGACGAAGCACATCCGGGGGACGTTGTACTTGTCCGCCTGGCGCCAGACGTTCTCCGTCTGCGGCTCCACGCCGGCCACGCCGTCGTAGACCGCGACCGCACCATCCAGCACCCGCAGCGACCGCTCCACCTCGACCGTGAAGTCGACGTGGCCGGGCGTGTCGATGATCTGGATCGTGTGGCCCTTCCACTCGCACTTCGTGGCGGCGGAAGTGATGGTGATACCGCGCTCCTGCTCCTGCTCCATCCAGTCCATGACGGCGGCGCCCTCGTGGACCTCACCGATCTTGTACGTGATGCCGGTGTAGAACAGGATTCGCTCGGTGGTAGTGGTCTTACCGGCATCGATGTGCGCCATGATGCCGATGTTGCGTACGTTGGCGAGCGCGTCTGCGGCGGCCACTTCAATCCCTACTTATCGTCGTCCCGACACAACTGGTGGCGGTCCCGGCACCGGAAGGCGCCGGGACCAGGGTGTTACCAGCGGTAGTGCGCGAAGGCCTTGTTGGACTCGGCCATCTTGTGCGTGTCCTCGCGCCGCTTGACGGCGGCACCGAGGCCGTTGCTCGCGTCCAGCAGCTCGTTCATCAGCCGCTCGACCATCGTCTTCTCACGACGAGCCTTGGAGTACGTCACCAGCCAGCGCAGACCGAGGGTGGTCGCCCGGGCCGGACGGACCTCGACCGGCACCTGGTAGGTCGCGCCACCGACACGGCGGCTGCGGACCTCGAGGGTCGGCTTGACGTTGTCCATCGCCCGCTTGAGCGTGACGACCGGGTCGGTGCCGGACTTCTCGCGGCAGCCCTCCAGGGCGGCGTACACGATGCGCTCGGCGAGCTGGCGCTTGCCGCGCAGCAGGATCTTGTTCACCAGCTGGGTGACCAACGGCGAGTTGTACACCGGGTCAGCGACCAGCGGCTTCCGCGGAGCGGGTCCCTTACGCGGCATGTCAGCTCTTCTCCTTCTTCGCGCCGTAGCGGCTGCGCGCCTGCTTGCGGTTGCGGACACCCTGGGTGTCCAGCGAACCGCGAACGATCTTGTAACGCACGCCGGGGAGGTCCTTCACCCGGCCGCCACGGACGAGCACGATCGAGTGCTCCTGCAGGTTGTGGCCGACGCCCGGGATGTAGGCGGTCACCTCGACCTGGCTGCTGAGCTTGACGCGAGCGACCTTGCGCAGCGCCGAGTTCGGCTTCTTGGGGGTGGTGGTGTACACGCGGGTGCACACGCCGCGCCGCTGAGGGGACCCCTTCAGCGCCGGGGTCTTGGTCTTACTCGTCTTTGCCTGGCGGCCCTTTCGGACCAGCTGCTGGATCGTGGGCACCGGGTTTCTCCGCTCCCTTCGGCCGCTGTCGCGACCGCACCGTCTGCCGTAGCCGACCTGATGATCGGCTCTCCTACATTCCGACCAGAGCCACCTTGCGGCGGTCCCGGCACCCGCGGTCGGGCGTGTCGCCCAGCTCACGGTCCCGGTTCCGACGCTCACGCGTGGGGGCCGGGGTTTTGTCACCGGCGCACGGAGCCGCACGCCGGGTCTTCTGGCTCAGTCGTGTCGCCGTCCGGAAACCGGATCGCCGGATCCAGCGCACGCACGAGTTGCCCGGGCACGCCCGGGCACAAGGGGAAAGAGTACCTACCACAGCCGCGCAGGTCAAAACGAGAGACCCGCCGGACTGCGCGCTGCTCGCCCGGCCAGGACCCGTCACACCACCCGCCCGTGATGGGCACCTACGGACACAAGTGTACCGGCTCCGCCGGAACCTGGCCCGGTTGCCCCGGGCAGGGCTCACCAGCCCACTGCAGGTCGGGTCAGGTCAGGGCAAGCAGGAGCGCCAACCCCAGACCCAGCAGGCTGAGCACGAGCCCGGCCCCACCACAGCTGATCCCGGCGATCGCCAGACCACGGCCGGTGAACCGGACCGCCGGCGGAGGCGCCGGCCGCCGGATCTGCCGCACGCCGAGCAGGCCGGCCACCACCGCACCCGCGCCGGTCAGGCTGCCCAGCGTGGCGAATGCGCCGGCGGCCCAGGCACCGTTGGCCCCTCCCCCGACCGCGCCGAAGCAGAAGACCAGGATCGACACCAGGATCGAGGTGATACCGGCCACCAGCGAGCCGACCGCCAGGCCCGAGGTGACCGGCGGCACGTCGAGGTGCACCACCGCGAACGGGGTCCCCGGCACCGGCTCCACCAGTTTGGGTGGCCGGGGACGGTCCTGGGGTGGTGCGGGCGCGGACGCCGGCCCTCCCCAGCCAGGGCCGGCATTCCAGCCCACCGGCGGCCCGAAGGCCGGCGGGCCCGAGGGCGCCCCGAAAGTTGGTGGGGGTGCCCCGAAGGCCAGCGGGGGCGGCGGTGCACCGAAGGCCGGCGGGCCCGGGGGTGTCCCGAAGGTCGGCGCGCCCGGGGGTACCGCAGGTCGCAGGCCCGGCTGCGGATCGAAGGCCGGCGGGGTCGCCGCGGACACCGGAGCCGCGGCATGAGGCGGACCGAAGGTCGGCGGGCCCGGGAACACCGGAGACGCGGCCGACGGCGGACCGAAGGCTGGCGGGCCGGGCGGCACCGCAGGCGCGGCGGGTGCCACTGGCCCGGGGGGTGCGGAGGGGGCGGGTGCCGGTAGCCCGGCGGGCGACGCCGGCGAGGCGGCTGCCGGGCCGGGGCCGGACAGCGGCGGCGGGTATCCAGTGGCAGTGGTCGGTGGCTCGGATCCGGGCCGCGCCCACCCGTCCGACTCCGCCGCGTCGGCGTCCGGGCGCCCCGCGGTGGGCTGAGCGGCCTCGCCGCCCTCGGGGCGCGCCGGTTCCGTCACGGGATCCTCCTCATCGGCCGCGTCCACCGCCGCGCGACGGACAACGGTCAGGCTACCTTCGCCCGTCAGTGCCTCGACGCCCGGCGCGAGGGGCTGTCCCCGCACGGGTCAGTCGACGTGCGGCGCGAAGTCCTGCCCGTACGGCGCCTCGGCGAGCCGGACCACCCCGATCACCAGGAGCGCCACCAGGCTGACCGCGACCAGCACCAGGCCCGTCCAGGCCAGCCGCTCGCCGCGACGCAGCCAGGCCGCGCCGGTGAGAAACCCCCCCGAGGCGTACGCCTCCCGGCGCGCCTGCCGGGCCAGTTGCAGCGCCACCGTGGCCGGCACCACCCCACCGATCAGCAAGCCGGTCAACGCGGCCATCAGTCCCAGCGCGAAGACCGCCCTGGCCTTGGTCGCCCGGACCGGATCCGGGTCGAGCGGGTGACGCGGTGCCGGCGCGGCGGGCGCCGATCCGGGTGCGATCGTCATAGCCACATGATGCCCCTGCCGGCGACGGCACGTGCCGCACCCATGGGCAAGGCCCGCCCGACCGGCCCCGGCGGTCCGCTCCCCCAGCCGACCACCGCGGCCCGTGTCGCGGACGCGAGAAGGCCCCCGGCAAACTGCCGGGGGCCTTCTCATGTCACCGCGCGGTCTAGCGGTACGACCCGAAATCGAAGTCGTCCAGCGGAACCGCCTGGCCACTGGCCGGCCCGAAACCGTAGTCGGTCTCCGGGTAGCCGGTCATCGAGTAGACCTTGGCCTTCGCCTCCTCGGTCGGCTCGACCCGGACGTTGCGGTACTTGCTGATGCCGGTACCGGCCGGGATGAGCTTACCGATGATCACGTTCTCCTTGAGCCCGACCAGCGAGTCGCTGCGCGAGTTGATCGCGGCGTCGGTCAGCACCCGGGTGGTCTCCTGGAAGGAGGCCGCCGAGAGCCAGGAGTCGGTGGCCAGCGAGGCCTTGGTGATACCCATCAGCACCGGACGACCCGCCGCGGGCTCGCCGCCCTCGGAGACGAGCCGGCGGTTCTCCGACTCGAACAGCGCCCGGTCGACCAGCACACCCGGCAGGAACTCGGTCGAGCCGGAGTCGATGACCGTCACCCGCTTGAGCATCTGGCGGATGATGATCTCGATGTGCTTGTCGTGGATGAGCACACCCTGGGACCGGTAGACCTCCTGGACCTCCTGGGTCAGGTGGACCTGGACCGAACGCGGACCGAGGATGCGCAGCAGCTCGTGCGGGTCGATGGTGCCCTCGGTGAGCTTCTCGCCGACCTCGACGTGGTCGCCGTCGTGCGCCCGCAGCCGGACCCGCTTCGAGATCTTGTCGTAGACGATCTCCTCGCTGCCGTCGTCCGGGACCACGACGATCTTGCGGGACCGCTCGCCGTCCTCGATCCGGATCCGGCCGGGGGTGTCGGCGATCGGCGCCTTGCCCTTCGGGATCCGGGCCTCGAAGATCTCCTGGACACGCGGCAGACCCTGGGTGATGTCCTCACCCGCGACACCACCGGTGTGGAAGGTACGCATCGTCAGCTGCGTGCCCGGCTCACCGATCGACTGGGCGGCGATGATGCCGACCGCCTCGCCGACGTCCACGATCTTGCCGGTCGGCAGCGAGCGGCCGTAGCACGCACCGCAGACGCCCAGCTTCGACTCGCAGGTGAGCACGCTGCGCACCCGGACGGTCTCGACCCCGGCTTCGACGATCTTGTCGACCAGGATCGAGTTGATGTCCGCGCCCCGCTCGGCGACAACGGTGCCGTCCGGCCCCTTGATGTCGTCGGCGAGGGTACGGGCGTGCACGCTCGTCTCGGCGTGCTCGTGCACCACGAGCTTGCCGTCGAGCTGCTGGCCCACCTGCATCGGGATGGCCCGGTCGGTGCCGCAGTCTTCCTCGCGGATGATGACGTCCTGCGAGACGTCCACCAGACGCCGGGTCAGGTAACCCGAGTCGGCGGTACGCAGGGCGGTGTCCGCGAGACCCTTGCGGGCACCGTGCGTGGAGATGAAGTACTCCAGCACGGACAGACCCTCCCGGTAGCTGGCCTTGATCGGCCGCGGGATGATCTCGCCCTTCGGGTTGGCCACCAGACCACGGATCGCCGCGATCTGCCGGAGCTGGAGCAGGTTACCGCGGGCACCCGAGTTGATCATCTTCCACAGCGGGTTCTCCTGCGGCAGCGCGGTGTCCATCTCCTTGGCGACCTCGTTGGTCGCCTTGGTCCAGATCTCGATGAGTTCGCCGCGGCGCTCCTCGGCGGTCATCAGACCACGCTGGTACTGCTTGTCGATCCGGTCGGCTTCCTTCTCGTATCGCTCCAGGATCTCCCGCTTGCGCGGCGGAGCGATGACGTCCTCCATGCCGATGGTCACGCCGGACCAGGTGGCCCAGTGGAAACCGGCCTCCTTGAGCCCGTCAAGGGTGGCCGCGAGGGCCACCTTCGGGAACCGCTCGGCGAGATCGTTGACGATCGCGGAGAGCTGGCCCTTGCGGATCTCGTAGTTCACGAACCGGTAGCCCTGCGGCAGGGTCTCGTTGAACAGCACCCGGCCGAGGGTGGTCTCCACGGTCAGCGGCTCGCCCGGAACCCAGCCCTCGGGGCCGGTCCACGGCTGAGCGCCGGCACCGTTGTCGACCTCCACGACGTCGCGCAGTCGGATCTTGACCGGCGCCTGCAGGTGCAGCTCGCCGTTGTCGTACGCCATCCGCGCCTCGGCGTCCGAGCTGAACGCGCGACCTTCCCCGCGCTCACCGGGGGTGAGGTGGGTGAGGTGGTAGAGCCCGATGACCATGTCCTGGGTGGGCATGGTGACCGGCTTGCCGTCGGCCGGCTTGAGGATGTTGTTCGACGACAGCATCAGGATCCGCGCCTCGGCCTGGGCCTCGGCGGACAGCGGCACGTGCACCGCCATCTGGTCACCGTCGAAGTCGGCGTTGAACGCGGTACAGACCAGCGGGTGGATCTGGATGGCCTTGCCCTCGACCAGCTGCGGCTCGAAGGCCTGGATGCCCAGTCGGTGCAGGGTCGGCGCCCGGTTGAGCAGCACCGGGTGCTCGCCGATGACCTCTTCCAGCACGTCCCACACGACCGGCCGCTGCCGCTCGACCATCCGCTTGGCGGACTTGATGTTCTGCGCGTGGTTGAGGTCGACCAGCCGCTTCATCACGAACGGCTTGAACAGCTCCAGCGCCATCTGCTTGGGCAGGCCGCACTGGTGCAGCTTGAGCTTCGGGCCGACCACGATGACCGAACGGCCGGAGTAGTCGACGCGCTTGCCCAGCAGGTTCTGGCGGAACCGGCCCTGCTTGCCCTTGAGCATGTCGGACAGCGACTTCAGCGGACGGTTACCCGGGCCGGTGACCGGCCGGCCGCGGCGGCCGTTGTCGAACAGCGCGTCGACGGCCTCCTGCAGCATCCGCTTCTCGTTGTTGACGATGATCTCGGGCGCGCCGAGGTCGATCAGCCGCTTGAGCCGGTTGTTCCGATTGATCACCCGGCGGTACAGGTCGTTCAGGTCGCTGGTCGCGAAGCGGCCACCGTCAAGCTGCACCATCGGGCGCAGGTCTGGCGGGATGACCGGGACGCAGTCCAGCACCATGCCGAGCGGCGAGTTGCGGGTGTTCTGGAACGCCGCCACGACCTTGAGTCGCTTGAGCGCGCGGATCTTCCGCTGGCCCTTGCCGGTACGGATGGTCTCCCGGAGGCTCTCCGCCTCGGCGTCGAGGTCCATGTTCTGCACCAGGGCCTTGATCGCCTCGGCGCCCATGCCACCGGTGAAGTACTCGCCGAACCGGTCCCGCAGCTCGCGGTAGAGCAGCTCGTCGGTGACCAGCTGCTTCGAGTCCAGCTTGCGGAAGGTGTCGAGCACCTCGTCCAGGCGGTCGATCTCGCGCTGGGCCCGGTCGCGGATCTGGCGCATCTCGCGCTCTCCGCCCTCCTTGACCTTGCGCCGGACGTCCGCCTTCGCGCCCTCGGCCTCCAGCTCGGCCAGGTCGGCCTCCAGCTTGGCGGCCCGCTTCTCGATCTCCGAGTCGCGGCTGTTCTCCGACTGCCGCTTCTCGGCCAGGAGCTCGTTCTCGATCGTCGAGAGGTCACGGTGACGCGCCTCGGCGTCAACGCTCGTCACGACGTACGAGGCGAAGTAGATGATCTTTTCGAGATCCTTCGGGGCGAGGTCCAGCAGGTAGCCCAGCCGGCTCGGCACGCCCTTGAAGTACCAGATGTGGGTCACCGGGGCGGCGAGCTCGATGTGGCCCATCCGCTCACGGCGGACCTTCGAGCGGGTCACCTCGACGCCGCAGCGCTCGCAGATGATGCCCTTGAACCGGACCCGCTTGTACTTACCGCAGTAGCACTCCCAGTCCCGCTGCGGACCGAAGATCTTCTCGCAGAAGAGCCCGTCCTTCTCCGGCTTGAGGGTGCGGTAGTTGATCGTCTCGGGCTTCTTGACCTCGCCGTGCGACCACTGACGGATGTCGTCGGCGGTCGCCAGCCCAATTCGCAACTCGTCGAAAAAGTTGACGTCGAGCACGTTCAATTCCCTCACACGTCGCTTGTTGCGCTAGCAGCTGACCGAGTCTGGCTCCGGGACGGGGCGACCCGCATGGGGAAAGCCCCGCCCCGGAACCTCAACGTCACACTTCCTCGACCGAGCTCGGCTCGCGCCGGGACAGATCGATACCCAGCTCCTCCGCGGCCCGGAACACCTCGTCGTCGGTCTCGCGCATCTCCAGGGCCACACCGTCGCTGGACAGCACCTCGACGTTGAGGCACAGCGACTGCAGCTCCTTGAGCAGCACCTTGAACGACTCCGGGATGCCCGGCTCCGGGATGTTCTCGCCCTTGACGATGGCCTCGTAGACCTTCACCCGGCCGAGAACGTCGTCGGACTTGATCGTCAGCAGCTCCTGCAGGGCGTACGCGGCACCATAGGCCTGCATCGCCCAGCACTCCATCTCACCGAAGCGCTGGCCACCGAACTGCGCCTTACCACCCAGCGGCTGCTGAGTGATCATCGAGTACGGACCGGTCGACCGGGCGTGGATCTTGTCGTCGACCAGGTGGTTGAGCTTCAGGATGTAGATGTAGCCGACGGCGATCGGGTCGGGCAGCGGCTCGCCGGAGCGACCGTCGAACAACTGCGCCTTGCCGCTGGCACCGATCAGCTGCTTGCCGTCCCGGTTAGGCAGGGTCGACGCGAGCAGACCGGAGATCTCCTCCTCGCGGGCACCGTCGAAGACCGGAGTGGCCACGTTGGTGTCCGGCTCGGAGGTGTCCGCACCGATCCCCTGGAGCTGACGCTTCCAGTCGGCGTCGTCGCCCTCGACCTTCCACCCCGTCTTCGCCACCCAGCCCAGGTGGGTCTCCAGCACCTGGCCGATGTTCATCCGGCTCGGCACACCCAGCGGGTTGAGCACGATGTCGACCGGGGTGCCGTCCTCCAGGAACGGCATGTCCTCGACCGGCAGGATCTTGGAGATGACACCCTTGTTGCCGTGGCGGCCGGCGAGCTTGTCACCGTCCTGGATCTTCCGCTTCTGGGCGACGTACACCCGGACCAGCTCGTTGACCCCCGGCGGCAGCTCGTCGCCGTCCTCCCGGGAGAAGGTACGCACGCCGATGACCGTGCCGGTCTCACCGTGCGGCACCTTCAGCGAGGTGTCCCGGACCTCGCGCGCCTTCTCACCGAAGATCGCGCGAAGCAGCCGCTCCTCCGGGGTCAGCTCGGTCTCGCCCTTCGGCGTGACCTTGCCGACCAGGATGTCGCCGGGGACGACCTCGGCGCCGATCCGGATGATGCCGCGCTCGTCGAGGTCGGCGAGCATCTCCTCGCTGACGTTCGGGATGTCGCGGGTGATCTCCTCCGGGCCGAGCTTGGTGTCCCGCGCGTCGACCTCGTGCTCCTCGATGTGGATCGAGGTGAGCACGTCCTGCTGCACGAGGCGCTGCGACAGGATGATCGCGTCCTCGTAGTTGTGGCCCTCCCAGCACATGAACGCCACCAGCAGGTTGCGTCCGAGCGCCATCTCGCCGTCGTCGGTGCACGGACCGTCGGCGATGACCTGGCCGGCCTCGACCCGGTCGCCCTCGAAGACCACCGGCTTCTGGTTGACGCAGGAGCCGGCGTTGGAGCGGCGGAACTTGTGCAGCAGGTACGTCCGGCGGTGGCCGTCGTCCTGGTGCACGGTGATGTAGTCGGCGCAGAGGTCCTCGACCACGCCGCCGACCTCGGCGACCACCACGTCACCGGCGTCGACCGCGGCACGGTACTCCATGCCGGTGCCGACGAGCGGCGACTCGGCCTTGACCAGCGGCACCGCCTGACGCTGCATGTTCGCGCCCATCAGGGCCCGGTTCGCGTCGTCGTGCTCCAGGAACGGGATCATCGCGGTCGCGACCGAGGTCATCTGCCGCGGCGACACGTCCATGTAGTCCACGGCGCCCGGCGCGACATCCTCGGTCTCGCCGCCCTTACGACGGACCAGGACGCGATCCTCGGCGAACGTGCCGTCGGCCTTCAACGGCGCGTTGGCCTGCGCCTTGACGAACCGGTCCTCCTCGTCCGCGGTCAGGTAGTCGATCTGGTCGGTGACCCGACCGTCGACGACCTTCCGGTACGGCGTCTCGATGAAGCCGAACGGGTTGACCCGGGCGAAGGTGGACAGCGCGCCGATCAGACCGATGTTCGGGCCTTCCGGCGTCTCGATCGGGCACATCCGTCCGTAGTGGGACGGGTGCACGTCGCGGACCTCGAAGCCGGCCCGCTCCCGGGACAGACCACCCGGGCCGAGCGCGCTCAGCCGGCGCCGGTGGGTCAGGCCCGCCAGCGGGTTGGTCTGGTCCATGAACTGGGACAGCTGCGAGGTGCCGAAGAACTCCCGGATCGCGGCCACCACCGGGCGGATGTTGATCAGGGTCTGCGGCGTGATCGCCTCGACGTCCTGGGTGGTCATCCGCTCGCGGACGACCCGCTCCATCCGGGACAGGCCGACCCGAACCTGGTTCTGGATCAGCTCGCCCACGGTACGCAGCCGCCGGTTGCCGAAGTGGTCGATGTCGTCGGCCTCGTAGCCCTCCTCACCGGCATGCAGCCGGCAGAGGTACTCCACGGTGGCGACGATGTCGTCCTCGGTCAGCGTGCCCGTGGTGATCGGCACACCGACTTCGAGCTTCTTGTTGAACTTGTACCGCCCGACCTTGGCGACGTCGTACCGCTTCGGGTTGAAGAAGAGGTTGTCGAGCAGGGTCTGGGCGTTCTCGCGGGTCGGCGGCTCGCCAGGGCGCAACTTCCGGTAGATGTCGAGTAGCGCCTCGTCCTGGCCGGCGATGTGGTCCTTCTCGAGCGTGGTCATCATCAGCTCGGACCAGCCGAACTTCTCACGGATCCGCTCGGCCGACCATCCGATGGCCTTGAGCAGCACCGTGACGGCCTGCCGGCGCTTGCGGTCGATGCGGACGCCGACCGTGTCGCGCTTGTCGATGTCGAACTCCAGCCAGGCACCCCGACTCGGGATCACCTTGACGCTGGAGAGGTCGCGGTCGGAGGTCTTGTCCGGCTGCTTGTCGAAGTAGACGCCCGGCGAGCGGACGAGCTGGCTGACCACCACACGCTCGGTGCCGTTGATGATGAAGGTGCCCTTCGGCGTCATCATCGGGAAGTCACCCATGAACACCGTCTGGCTCTTGATCTCGCCAGTGGTGTTGTTGGTGAACTCCGCGGTCACGAACAGCGGCGCACAGTAGGTGAGGTCCTTCTCCTTGCACTCCTCGATCGAGGCCTTGACCTCGTCGAAGCGCGGCGCCGAGAAGGAAAGCGACATCGTGCCGGAGAAGTCCTCAATGGGACTGATCTCGTCGAGGATCTCCGCGAGACCCGAGCGTGCGTGCGGGTCGTCCGCCGACCGGCCCTGCCAACCCTCGTTGCCGACGAGCCAGTCGAAGGACTCGTTCTGAATGGCGAGGAGGTTGGGGACCTCGAGGTGTTCGGTGATCCGACCGAAGGAAACTCGGCGGGGAGCGAATGCGCTCGACGTACGACTGGTCTTCGCAGGGCGGGAAGCTGCCAAGATGCGTCCTTCCGAGGACCGGTGCTGCAGAACGGCTGGTACGCGTGCACTCCAATGACCCCACCAGAAAATATCCACAAACGGACATTTCCGAGCAGGGGTCAAGTCGGAAGGCAGCGCAAACTAGCAGTGTAGCCGAGAGGCTAACCGCTGTCCAGCCCACCCCGCAGGAAGTTGCGGAACGAGCCTCGGGACCCTTGACCGGGTCGCACCGGGCCGCTCGGAACGCAACGTTCCCGCCGGGCCGCTCGGGTGTCTGCGGGCGAGTGGTGCTGCCCCTTCACTACCCGTGCGGTGGCCGTCGCAAGCGCGGAAGGTCTTGCTGATGTCAGCGTGCCTGGCAGCCCAGGGCCGCGTCAAGGGCCGGCAGCCTCATCCGGTGCTCTTTCCCACCGACGGGCGAGGCTGCGGGGCCCGCACCGGGCCGGACGCCGGCCGGCGACGCCCCTGCTCAAGCCCACTCGCCCACCGCGCCACGAGCACGGCGGACGGCGATCCGTGTCGGATCGCCGCCCGCCGCGACGTGGTGTGCCCCGGCTCACGTACACCGGGACGGCCAGGTGGTGCTCAGGTCACTTGAGGGTGACCTTGGCGCCCTCGCCCTCGAGCTTGGCCTTGGCCTTGTCGGCGGTCTCCTTGTTGACCTTCTCCAGGACCGCCTTCGGTGCGGCCTCGACCAGGTCCTTGGCCTCCTTGAGGCCCAGGCCGGTCAGCTCACGCACGACCTTGATGACCTGGATCTTCTTGCCACCGTCGGCGTCGAGAACGACGTCGAACTCGTCCTTCTCCGGCTCGGCCTCGGCGGCGGCACCGCCGGCGGCCGGGCCCGCCATCATCATCGCGGCCGGAGCGGCGGCGGTGACCTCGAAGGTCTCCTCGAACTGCTTCACGAACTCGGAGAGCTCGATCAGCGTCATCTCCTTGAACGCGTCGAGCAGCTCGTCGGTGCTGAGCTTCGCCATATCTGGCGTCCTTTCCTAAAAGATTTACCTAAGAACGTGGGTGCGCCTCGGGGCCTCAGGCCGCCTCGGCGCCCTCCTTCTCGCGCTTGTCCTGCAGTGCGGCCGCCAGGCGGGCGGTCTTCGACAGCGGGGCCTGGAACAGGGCCGCGGCCTTGCTCAGGTTGCCCTTCATCGCGCCGGCCAGCTTGGCCAGCAGCACCTCGCGGGACTCCAGGTCGGCGAGCTTCGTGACCTCGGCCGCGGAAATGGCCTTGCCCTCGAAGACGCCGCCCTTGATGACGAGCTTCGGGTTGGCCTTCGCGAAGTCGCGAAGCCCCTTCGCCGCCTCGACGACGTCGCCCGAAACGAAAGTCAGCGCGGTAGGACCGGTGAACAGCTCGTCGAGGCCGGAGATGCCCGCGTCCGCCGCAGCACGCTTGGCCAGCGTGTTCTTGGCGACCGTGTAGCTGGTCTCCTTGCCGAGCGAGCGCCGCAGCTGGGTGAGCTGGGAAACCGTCAGACCGCGGTACTCGGTCAGCACGGTGGCACCAGCGGCGCGGAAGCTCTCGGTCAGCTCGGCGACGGCCGTGGCCTTGTCGGCCCGGATCGGCTTGTCCGCCATGTCCCTCCTCTCTCGTTGCTCGAGGCTGGTCACCGTCGCAGGCGAGTGCCTGTGACGGGAGCGGAGGCATCGCGGCAACAGAAAAGCCCCGGCGCAGGGCGCACGGGGCGAGGCCGGCGGGATCACCACGGTCGGCGGACCGCAGGATGCTGCCAAGTTTCGCTTGCCGCCCTGCGCGGGTCGCCCGTCATCGCGGGACCTTCGACCGTGCCGAGGCACGGTGACCAGCGGTCTCTGGGTGGTACTTCGCAGCCAAGGCTACGCGACACTTGCAGTAACCGCCAAATCGCCCCCGGAGTGCGCCCGCTCACCCTCGCCGTGTCGCCCTCAGCCCCGCCAGCGGCGGGCCCGGACGTGACCAGCCAGCGCCACCGCGGCCCGGGCCAGCGCCCACCCCGTCAGCGACACGGCGGCCGGGCCGGAAAGCGCGCCAGCCAGCGCGCAACACCCGACACACGGACGGGGCCCCGCCACGATGTGGCGGGGCCCCGTCGCGGGATCGTGCTCAGCCCTCGGCCGAGCCCTCCGAAAGGTTCTTCACCAGGTTCGGGTCGACCGGAACGCCCGGGCCCATGGTGGTGGTGAGGGTGACCTTCTTGAGGTACTTGCCCTTCGCCGCGGACGGCTTGGCCCGCAGCACCTCGTCGAGGACGGCCGCGTAGTTGTCCACCAGCTGGGCCTCCGAGAACGAGGCCTTGCCGATGATCAGGTGCAGGTTCGAGTGCTTGTCCACCCGGAAGGTGATCTTGCCGCCCTTGATGTCGGAGACCGCCTTGGTGACGTCCATGGTCACCGTGCCGGTCTTCGGGTTCGGCATGAGACCGCGCGGGCCCAGGATCCGCGCGATCCGGCCGATCTTGGCCATCTGGTCCGGCGTGGCGATCGCCGCGTCGAAGTCCAGCCAGCCACCCTGGATCCGGGCGACCAACTCGTCCGTGCCCACCTCGTCCGCTCCGGCGGCGACGGCCTCCTCGGCCTTCGCGCCGGCGGCGAAGACGATCACGCGGGCGGTCTTACCGGTGCCGTGCGGCAGGTTGACCGTGCCGCGGACCATCTGGTCCGCCTTGCGGGGGTCGACGCCGAGGCGCATCGCGACCTCGACCGTGGCGTCGAACTTGGCGGTGGTGCTCCCCTTGGCCAGCTTGACGGCCTCGGCGGGGGTGTAGAGCTTGGACCGGTCGATGGCCTCGGCGGCCTTGCGGTAGCTCTTGCTGCGCTGCATGTTCTGTCTACTCCTGTGGTCTCTGGCGGGCCGCGATCCTCGCGCGCCCTCCCACGATCCGTACGGTCGCTGTTGGCCGAGGTCAGTCGGTGACGGTCAGACCCATCGACCGGGCGGTGCCGGCGATGATCTTCTCAGCCTGCTCAACGTCGTTGGCGTTGAGGTCGGCCATCTTCTTCTCAGCGATCTCGCGCAGCTGGGCGCGGGTCACCGAGCCGACCTTCTGCGTGTGCGGGACGCCCGAGCCCTTCTGCACACCGGCAGCCTTGATCAGCAGCCGGGCAGCGGGCGGGGTCTTCAGCACGAAGGTGAAGGAGCGGTCCTCGTACACGCTGATCTCGGCGGGGACGATGTCGCCCCGCTGGGACTCGGTCTGCGCGTTGTACGACTTGCAGAACTCCATGATGTTCACGCCGTGCTGACCGAGCGCGGGGCCAACCGGCGGCGCCGGAGTGGCCTGGCCCGCCGGCAGCTGAAGCGTGAACGTCTTGACGAGCTTCTTCTTCGGAGGCATGTCTCTTCCTGGGGCTTGGAACTGGGAAAGGTTCGCACCGACACCGCCGTCGGGCGCGCACGGTCAGCGCGGGTGCGGCGGCGGCGACGTTCTAGGGTAGCGCAGGCCGGCTGGCACCCGCCCACGGAGGTTGGCCGGCCAGGCGAACCGACACCCGATGGCGACCGCCGGCGACGGATTCCCGCCGCCGCCAGCGGTCGGCGGGTCAGATCTTGGCGACCTGATTGAAGTTCAGCTCCACCGGCGTCTCGCGGCCGAAAATCGACACCAGCACCTTGAGCTTCTGCTGGTCGGCGTTGATCTCGCTAATCGTGGCCGGCAGCGAGGCGAAGGCACCGTCGGTGACCGTCACCGAGTCGCCGACCTCGAAGTCGAGGACCTTGACCTCGGGCTTGGCCTTCTTCTGCTCGGTCTCGACAGCCGGCGCCAGCCACTTCAGCACCTCATCGAGGCTCAGCGGCGCCGGGCGGTCGGCCCGGTCCGTGGCACCCACGAAGCCGGTGACTCCCGGCGTGTTGCGTACGCAGGAGTAGGACTCCGCGGTCAGCTCCATCCGGACCAGGATGTAGCCCGGGAAGACCTTGGCCTGCACCTGGGAACGCTTGCCGTTCTTGACCTCGACCTCTTCCCGGGTCGGCACCTCGACCTGGTAGATGTAGTCCTCCATGTCGAGGGACGTGATCCGGGTCTCGAGGTTGGTCTTGACCTTGTTCTCGTAGCCGGCGTACGAGTGCACCACGTACCAGTCACCCGGCGCGTAGCGCAGCTTCTGCCGCAGCTCCGCGACCGGGTCGAAGTCCTCGTCGGGCGCGGGCTCCGTCATGGCGAACTCCGGCTCGCTGACGGCCTCGACCGACTCGTCACCAGCCGCCGTCGCCACCGTGGACTGCTGCTCGTCCGAGGTCTCGGCGGTCTCGTCGTACTCAGGCACGCTCGCTCACTTCCGTCACTATCGGCACAGTCAGCCGGTCAGCTGGGGTTGCCGAAGACCCACAGCACGCCCTTGGCGAAGGCGAAGTCGAGGACGGCCACGATCGTCAGCATCACCGCGACGAACGCGATCACCACGGCCGTGTAGGTCAGCAGCTCCTTGCGGGTCGGCCAGATGACCTTACGCAGTTCCGCCACGACCTCGCGGAAGAAACGCGCGATACGGCCGAACAGCCCCACCTTGCCGGCGGTCTCCGCCTTGGCCCGTTCCCGGGTGGCGGTGCCGCCCCGGGAAACCGGCTCCTCCGCGTCGGTGGCGTCGTCGTCGGCGCCGTCACTGACGACCTCATCGTTCAGGCGGTCGTCGTCGGCGTCCTCGCCGCGCCGCTTGTTGTCGGCCACTTCGCCCTCCGTCGCGGGATGTCGGTGTCGCACGCGGTGCGCGTGCGCGGCGCTTGGTCACGCCGGCCGGACCAACCGTCCCGGGACGGGCCGCGGCCGGCGGATCAACCGGAGGGCCCGATGCCTCGGAACCTTCCGCCAATGCCACCACCACGGGCCGGGCGCCACCGAAAGGCGGCGCGACCCACGGAACAGTCAGGCCTGAGGCGCAGGGGTGACAGGACTTGAACCTGCAGCCTGCGGTTTTGGAGACCGCTGCTCTGCCAATTGAGCTACACCCCTGTGCGGCAACGCTCACCCTGCCCGGCCACACGACCATGCAGGGGTCACTTGCCCCACGGCGGACCAGTGTACGGGTACCGACCCGACTTTCCCAACCGGTCTACCCATCGCGCCGCGCGGCGCCGGTCAAGCCGCCGTCCGCACGGTTGCCCGCGCCTGCGAGAGCACCTTCTCACCGAGGCAGGTGGCGGTGACGTCGAGCCTGGTCAGGCCGTCCTCGGTCACCTCGCGGACCACCGCGGTCACCACGATCTCGGTGCCCTCTTCGTCGTCGGGTACGACCACCGGGCGGGTGAACCGCACGCCGTACTCGACCACCGCGTCGGGCGCGCCGGCCCAGGCGGTGACGGCCCGGCCGACCAGCGCCATGGTGAACATGCCGTGGGCGATCACGCCGGGCAGGCCGACCTTCGTGGCGATCCGGTCGCTCCAGTGGATCGGGTTGAAGTCGCCCGAGGCGCCGGCGTAGCGGACCAGGTCCGCCCGGGTCACCCGGAACGTCTGGGTGGGCAGCTCCACGTCAGGCCTCCCCGCGTACGACGATCTTGGACCAGACCGCGACCACCGGCTCGCCGGCGGTGGTGCGGACGTCGGTCCGGGTGGTCAGGAACTCGTGTCCGCCGCGGCTGGTGATGTCCTCGACAGTGTTGACGCAGACCAGCTCGTCGCCGGCCACCACCGGCCGGGTGTACGCGAACCGCTGGTCGCCGTGGACAACCCGGCTGTAGTCGACCCCGAGGGCCGGGTCCTCGATCAGCTGACGGCTGGCGGCCATGGTGAGCACCACGGCGAAGGTCGGCGGCGCGACCACGTCCGGGTGGCCCAGCGCGCGGGCGGCCTCCGGATCGTGGTGGGCGGGATCGGTCGCACCGATCGCGGCCGCGAACTCACGGATCTTCTCGCGGCCCACCTGATAGGGGGCGGTCGGCGGGTAGCTCCGGCCGACAAAGGAGTGGTCCAGGGGCATGCCGCGAACCTACACGCAGAACACGATCGCCGATCCCTCGCGGTCGGCCACGGACCCGAAGGCCGCGCCGTCCACAGGGACCGGCGATCGTCGTACGTACGCAGCCGGGCCGAACGGCCCGGAGAGGATTCAGCGCGTTTCGCGGTGAACGGTGTGCCGCCCGTCCCGGGGGCAGAACTTCTTCAGCTCGATGCGGTCCGGGTCGTTACGGCGGTTCTTGCGCGTGATGTAGTTGCGCTCCTTGCACTCCACACACGCCAAAGTGATCTTCGGCCGGACATCGGTCGCCTTCGCCACGGCGGAGTGCCTTCCTCGCTAACGGATACAACTACGGCGCTACAGCCTACACGCTGCCAGCGCGGACATGCAAAGCGGGCGCCTGTGGCGCCCGTCCCACCGACCACCAGGAGCGCCCCGGCAGACGAGAGTAGCGGTGGCCGGACTTGAACCGGCGACACAGCGATTATGAGCCGCTTGCTCTGCCATCTGAGCTACACCGCCGCGGTGGGCCCAGCCGGACCCTCTGAGCCCCCTTACGGAATCGAACCGTAGACCTTCTCCTTACCATGGAGACGCTCTGCCGACTGAGCTAAGGGGGCCTGCGCGATCACTCGGTGGCCGCGCAGAGGTAAGACTACACGGCCCTGCCGTGCCGGTGAAATCGGATACCCCCGTGGCGCGTACGCCCAGGTCAGGGCACCACGCGCAGGCGCGGAAGCTCGCTTTCGGAGATCGACTCCGGGTCGACCTGGGCGCCGAACCAGGCTTCCAGCCGCTCATACGGCAGCGGGCGGCTGAACAGGAACCCCTGGCCGATCTCGCAGCCGATGTCCTGCAGCAGTTCCAGGGTCAGCTCGCTCTCGACGCCCTCGGCCACCACGGTCAGACCGAACTGCTGGGAGAGGGTGACCACGGCGTTGACGATCGCCAGGTCCCCCGGGTCGGTCGCCATCCCCTGCACGAAGGAGTGGTCGACCTTCACCTCGTGCACCGGCAGCCGGCGCAGGTGGGCCAGCGAGGAACTGCCGGTGCCGAAGTCGTCCACCGACAGGCGTACCCCGAGGTCGCGCAGACGGCGCAGGGTCGGGATCGGCCGCTCGGTGCCGTCCAGCACCCCGGCCTCGGTGATCTCCAGCGTCAGCAACTGCGGCGGGACACCGTACTCGTCCAGCAGCTCGCGTACCCGCTCCGGGAAGTGCTGGTCGGTGAACGTACGCGCGGAGAGGTTGACCGCGACGGCGAGTGACTGGCCGCCGTGCGCCCAGTCCCGGCTGTGCCGCAACCCCTCCCGGAGCACGAACTCGGTGAGCCGACCGAGCTGGCCGGTGTGCTCGGCCACCGCGACGAAGTCCTCCGGAGCGACCGTGCCGTGGGTCGGGTGTTCCCAGCGGGCCAGGCACTCCACCCCGACCAGCCGGCGCTCCCGCAGCGTCACCTTGGGCTGGTAGTAGATCTCCAGCTCGCCGTTGTCGAGGGCGGTGCGCAGGTCGCTGGCGAGCCCCAGCCGGCGTAGCGACCGGGACTCCAACGCCGGGCTGTACAGCTGCACGCTGCCCGGTACCGACTTCGCCGCCGTCGCCGCCATGTCCACCCGCTGCAGCAGGGTCGCTGGGTCGCTGCCGTGATCCGGGTGTACGACGACCCCGACGGCGGTGTCCACGTCCAGCGTGAGAGCGTCGAAGACCATCTCGTCGCGGATCTGCTCCCGCAGTTGGCCGGCGAGTTCGACCGCCGCCTCGACGCTCTCCAGCCGCAGCGTCACCAGGAACTCGTCCCCGCCAACCCGACCGACCAGCGCGGCCGACGGCACGCATCCGCGTAACCGGTCGGCCACCTCCACCAGCACCTTGTCCCCTGCGGCGTGGCCGAGAGATTCGTTGACCTGACGCAGCCGGTCGACGTCGAAGAGCAGCAGCGCGACCACCTCGCCGGGGGCCCGGATCCGGACCGCCTCGGCCAGCGCGCCGAGGATCCGACGGCGGTTGGGCAGCTTGGTGAGCCCGTCGTGGTACGCGTCATGCCGCAGCCGGTCGACCAGCCGGGAATTCTCCAGCGCCACCGCGGCGTGCGCCGCGACCGTCTCGAGGATCGGCACGTCGACCGGAGCGAAGTGCCCCACGTCGCTGAGCCGGTTCACCACCTCGACCGTCCCGATGACCACCTGGCCGGAGCGCAGCGGAACGGCGATCACGTCTTTGACCTGCTGCCGGGTCAGCTCACGGCGCAGTGCCGGGTCACCGCCGAGCAGCCGCCCGGCGGCAAGCGTCTGGCCGGATTCCAGAGTGCGCTGACGGACCACCCCGGGTGTCTGCGCCACATCGAGCAGGCCGCGGTCGTCCAGCCGGGCGGTGAGCAGCACCTCCGGATGGCGGCCCTGGGCCGGTAGCCAGAGGGTGGCGTACTCGGCCTGCATCAGGGCGCGGATCCGGCCCAGCAGGATGTCAGCGAGGTTCCCCTCCGCGCCGGCACTGGCCATCGCGCGGGTCAGCTCGTACATGTCGCCGAGGGTGCGGTGCTGCCGAAGGAAGCGCGAGTAGGACCGGTATAGCAGCACGCCCGCGATGGTGATCGCGCCAAGCAGCAGGATCGACCACAGGGTACTGGCCAAGGTGATCAGGATGAGCAGGCCGACCACAACGTTCAGCGCAAGGGTGAGGAAAACCTGGGCGGCCGTACCCGCCGTCTCCCGGGAACCCTGCCAGCCCTGCAGCAGCGTGATCACGCCAACCACCGCGGCCAGGCTGATCAGGCTGTTCGCCGTGATCGCGGCAAACAGGATTGCCCAAGTGCCAGGGCCGACCCCGTTCAACGGCGGGGCCACCGCCACGACAAGCCCCGCTACTGAGACGCCGGCGGCGTCCCTCGCCACGTTGAACCACAGCTTCGGCGGCGGGTAGCGACGGTAGGTCTGTGTGATGATCGCCGCCATGGTGGCGATCATCACGACCAGCAGTGGGCTGAGGCTGTAGAACGCGAGGACCAGCGGTATCTCGGTGAGGGTGACAACGGCGGCCTGCCGTCGGACGACGAAATTCAGGGTGGGGATGCCCGCCACGACCATCACGACCAGCAGGAGCGCCGCCAGGAGCACATCCCGCTCGCCGAGTTCCGCGGAAAAGGCCAGGATGGCGATGCTGGCCACGGCCAAACCCGCGAGGGGTGCGGTGATCAGCCAGGCGGTCGCGACTGGACGGCGTGGTGCCTCTCTAGCCGGCACGCAAAGGCCCCCTCACCGGTTCGCCGAGTGCCGCCTGGTCAGCGCGCGTTTGATGCGACCACAACGTCCGGCGCGGGAGCGCCCCACTCAACGCCGTTGGCCGTGAGCGGGGCAGTTTCCCCACCGAAACCGATGAGCTGCACCTCGCCGAATCCGGCCACGGCAGCACTCACCGCAGCGAGCAAGGCGGTTGCCGCGATTGCGGCAAGCACACGGCCACTCCTTCGACGAGACATCGGGAGTACTCCTGCCTTCGGGGGGTGTAGCGACGGGTACGCCGATCGTGCCACAGCCAGAGCAGCCGGAAAAGCGGGCGAACGGGCATCCCCGGTCCCCGTACGTGCGACCTGCCGTCTTCGACGATCGAAGGTCCCAGTCACGTCCCCACTGAGCATCTGAGGATGCCCAAAACGACAAGGCATGCGATTTGCCAGTATCGGGCCGGAGGCCCTCGAACCTGGCAGGCCATGTACACGCCGCACTACCACTCTTGCCGCTACCCGCCAGTCGGTCAACGGTCAAACACTCACCAGAGTGGCGGACACACGACACGGAGGGCGATGAAGAAGATCTCGGACACTCGGCGGCCAGGCCACGAGACGCTCGGTCGCCACTCAGCGCAAGGGCGGCAGAACGTATGCGACACGATCAGCGAACGGTCCCGGGTCGGATTCAGCGGGACTAACGACTTCTGCCCCTGATCAGCATTTCTGCTGGTCAGGGGCCGTTGTCGCACCTGGTGGCGGGTAGAGGATTCGAACCTCTGTAGCTTTCGCGACGGATTTACAGGGCGTCCGCGATCTTGCACCGGTCAGTGGTCCTGAGCTGGCACTTCTCTTCTCGGTCCAAGACTAATGGGTCCGTCTGCCCACCATCTGCCCACGCCCACAACGAGCGGTCTTACAGTCCCAACCTGAGCTTCATGGTTTTTTGAGAGGCTCCTGGCGCCCAGGCGCACGGCTGGAACACAAAGGTATCTTTGCAAGTGAGGAATTTTTTTAGGTCGGCCAGCGACACCAAGGCGTTGGGACCGAAGGCCACCATGCCGCCCGTGAGGGCAGCAGCAATGATCGACATGACCAGTTGGAACCGCGACGGTGCCTCCGCGAACCCAGCAGACGCCGCTGTCCAGGTGGCACCTGCTGTGACGAAGGCGCTCACGACCCTCCGCCGGCGCTCACGACTCCTTGCCACAGGATCGATGATGGCACTGAAAAGCATCATCCGAGCGCATCGCCGATCTTGTCGTTGATCGTGTCGTCTCCCCCATCAATGCAGTTGGCGTAGACGCGGAGCAGTACGGCGACGCCGTGGCCCAGGCGCCGGGCGACCTCGGTCGGTGCGACGCCGGCATTCAGCCAGAGCGAAGCCGCCGCGTGACGCAGGTCGTAGGGCCGACGGACGAGCGGCGAGGCAATCTGCGATTCAGTCAGCGCCCTCTCGCGGGCGAGCTTCCACCAGCGGTCGTAGACCGACTCCGAGAGCGGGCCGCCGTGCAGTCCCCGGAAGAAGCGACTATCCGGACTAACACCGTGATTCTCGACGTGCACGCAGAGCAGCTCGACGAGGCGGGGCGGGATTGGGACCGTACGAGTCTCGGCCCTCCCCCGGTGCTTGAGGCCACGCCGCTCGTGGGAGCCGCCGTCGTCGGTCCAGTGGGAGCCGGCGCGTGGGGAGGTACCGGCGAGGACCAGGCGACCCCAGCGGTATTCGATCTTCTGGTGGTCGCAGGACCTGGAGGGCTTGACCGCCGCCATGTCGTCGAAGTCGGTACCGCAGTCGGCGCACCGGCCGGACAGGTCGCAGTCGTCGCGCCGGAGGTCGGCGGCCTCGGAGGGGCGCATGCCTGCGTAGTAGAGGCAGCCGAAGAACGCGGTGACCTTGTCGGCGCGTTTGCCGAGAGATTTGACCGCCTCCAGCAGCGCGGCGACCTGGGTCGGGCTTGCCACCACCCGGCGGTCGATGGACTGAGCAACCTCCGGAGCGGTCCACTGCACCCGGTCGACCGGGTTGGAGTCGATCAGCTCCAGCTCGACGGCGTACCGGAGGGCGTTGTAGAAGGTGGCGCGCTTGCGCTGGACGGTGGAGGCAGCCGCGGGCTTGCCGTCGAGGCGTACGCAGAGGCTGTCCAGGACGCGGCGGACCATCGCGGGTGAGTCCAGCTCGACGACGGGGATGGACGCGGTTTCGAGCCAGGCGAGCGCCGCCGCGTGGTCGGCCGGGATCTCCTCGGACCAGCGGCGCGGGTTGAGGCCGTAGAGGTACAGCGCCTCACGGAGCAGGGCGTCATTCGGTCGGCCCCGCCTGGCCGGACGGGTCAGGGTCACCGTGATGGAGGTGAGCGCTTCGACGATCGACCGTCGGGTCTTCGCCGCTGCTCGGGGCCACTTCATCTCGACGTACGCGCGACTGTGCGCGTACCAGGTGGTGGGGTTTTTGGTTCTGGCCTCGGAGACCGGGCGGCCGGTGGCTGGGTCGAAGGGCTCCCCCGCGTTGGCCGCCTGGACCAGCTCGGCGCGGAACGAGTGCGCGAGGGCCTTGGTACGGAACATGTCCTCGAAGCGGTGGCCGCTGACTGCCCAGCGGACCCGCCAGGGCCGTGCCTTGCGGTCGGCGCGTTTGGTGATCTCCCAGATCTGGACCTCGTAGCTCTTCATGCGGCGTCCTGCTCCAGGTCACCGAGCCACCGACCGAGCGCCGACCGGCGGACCCGTAGCTGACCGTTCGGGAGCTTGATCACCCGTGGTCCCTTGCCGGTCTGCCGCCAGTAGAACCAGGTCG
>NZ_JBFBAO010000058.1:0-25322 GCF_040682255.1 Micromonospora sp. NPDC051296
GTGGCCTTCACCTCGAACGCGTGCCCGAGCGTGGTCGGGGTGTTGGAGCCGTGTCGAAGTATGCGATGACGACATCGCCATCGGCGTAGCCGGCCAGCCGGCCGGCCCGACGGGGTCAGCGCTGCTGGTGGCGCGGCAACGACTGCTGCGCCGCCGCCCCGTCCACCGCGGCCGGCGGCTGCCCGCTGATCCGGTCCATCGTGCGGGCCAGCTGCTGACTGCCGTCGTCGAGATGCCGCGCCGCCGCCTGCATGTGCGAGATCATCATCTCGCCGTAGATGCGCAGCGCCTCCCGGGCGGCCACCCCGTCGTCGAACGCCGGCCCGGCCGACGCGCGGTAGTCCTGCACCGCCCGCTCCGCCTCCTGACGGGCCTCCTCCACCGCCGCCCGCACGTAGCTCTCGTACTGGGTGCGGGCGTACTCGGCGACCCGCCGGGCGTAGTCATGCGCCTGCGCGATGATCTGCTCGGCCTCCCGCTGCGCCGCCGACAGCAGATTGACCTCCTTGGCCGCCGGCACCTTCGCCGCCGGCACCTTCGCCGCCGGCCCCGAACTCGGGATCACCCCGTGCCGGTGCAGCTCCACGTGGTCGTTGAGCCGCTCGTTCTCCGCCCGCAGGTTGGCCACCTGCGTGGCCAGCAGATCCAGCTCGTCGGCCACCTGCATCCGGAACCGGTCCACGTCGGTCTGGTCGTAGCCGCGTCGGGCGAACGACGCCGACCCGAACTCCCACCGCCGGACCCGGTCGGGGGTCATCCGCACCTGCACACCACCGGCGACGTGCGTGCCGTCGTACCTGCTAATCGGGGTCGCGTTCACCGCACCGACCCTCCCTTCGGGCTACCGAGTTCAGTCACCGGGCACCTCCGGAATCATCGGGGGCGGCCGTCCGCCACGCGGGGCCGTACCAGTGCTGACCCAGACCCTCGTGGTGCAGCTGCCCGGCGTGGTAGCCGGACCGGGTCAGGGCCGCCACCGTCTGCGACACCATCTCGTCGGAACCACACAGGAACACGTGCCGGGACCGCCAGTCACCGTCGGCCAGCGCCCGGTTCACCGGGTGCACGAACTCCCCCGGCCGGTTCATGTCCAACCCCACCACCTGGGTCACCCGGAACCAGGGGTACGACGCGGCGAGCTTGTCGATCGCGTCGCTGTCGTAGAACTCGCTGCGCGAGCGGGCCCCCACATACAGGTCGACCCGGCGGTGCGGCCCCTCGGCGGCGACCTGCTCCACCAGCGCCTTCAACGGCGCCCACCCGGTGCCCCCGGCCAGCAGCAGCAGGTCCGCCGACCCGGCCGGCCGCAGCGTCAACCCGTCGCCCACCGGCGCCGCCAGATGCAGCTGGTCACCCACCGCGCACCCATACACCAGCCGCGACGACACCGCGCCGCCGGGCGCCGCCCGCACGTGCAACTCCAGCGTGCCGTCCGGGCGTGGCGCGTTCGCCGGCGAGTAATAGCGCCATGACCGCACCGCCGGATGCGACACCCCGATCGACTGGCCCGCGGTGAACGGCAGCAGGTACTGCGGACGCAACGTCAGCACCGCCACGTCGAACGCCCGCCGCTCGTGGCTGGTGATCTCGGCCACCCACCACGGTGGATTCACCGCCTCGGCGGCCTGCGCCGCCTCGGTCATCACCTTCGACACCAGCCCGTACGCCGCCGCCCAGTCCTGCGCCAGCTCGTCGGTCCACTGGTCACCGAGGAAGTGCTGCAGCGTCGCCAGCAGCGCCTCCCCCACGGCCGGGTAGTGCTCCGCCCGGACCGCGAACTTGCGGTGGTCGGCGCCGAGGTTCTGCAGGTAGCCGACCAGCTGGTCCAGCTGGTCCACCTGGGACACGATGTGACCGAGGGCGGTGACCAGCCGGTCCCGCTGACCCGCCATGTTGGTCGGGAACATCTGCCGGGTCTCGGGATGCGCCAGGAACAGCGTCGAGTAGAAGTAGAGCGGCACCTGGTCGCCGTGTGCGGCGACCAGGGACCAGCTCTGTTTGAGCCGCGAGACGTCCACGCTCAGGCGTCCGCCCGGTCCCCGCCGGCCACCACCTGGTCCTGCACCTGCGCCAGCACCGCCTGCACGTCGGTGATGACATCGCCCGGCACACCCAGCTGCGTCAACGTCGCCGTCAGGTGCTCGCCCACCAGGACGTAGTGCGGCACCGGGATGTGCAACGGATGGTGCGCCGCGGCCAGGTCACGGCCGGTGTACTCGTTCGGGCCACCGAGCACCACCGTCAGCATCTGCGCCAGGTGCCGGCGCTGACCGGCCATCTCCACCTCGGCGAAGTAGCCGGCGAGTGCCGGGTCGGCGAGTACCCGTTCGTAGAACAGCTCGACAGCGGTTTTCACCGAGCTTGCCCCGCCGATCCGCTCGAAGTGCGAGACGGGGGTGGTGTCTTCGGTAACCGTCACGGTCGTTCCTTCCGTGATGAGGGGGACGCGCGGCACTCGGCGCGAAGGACGATCCACCGGCGCGGAACCGCGCCCTGGCGGCACCGCCGGGCGGACCGTATCGGACCATAGCGTGCCGGACCGGACCCGTCACGGCCCGCCTATCGCATTCCCGACACAGGACAGTCGCGAAGAGTGATGGGAGGGCGCCCAGTTGGCCACGCACCGCCATTCGGTCACCACCGAGAGTGGCCAGGGTCGTCGGCCCGGCGACGCCCACCCAAGCCGGGCATCCGCCCGTTCGCACGCCGCTGGCCAGCATCGACAGCCCCAGGCCCGCGACCGGCGACCCGCCACCGGCCGCACCGGAACCCCGCACCCCGGACCGGCACGCTGCGTGATCAGCAAAAATCACACAAATGATCGGCGAAACCCGGACAGGCCAGGCGCGTCACCGGCGGCCGGGACGCCTCAGCCGGCCCGCCGTCGGGCCCGCCGCGCTGCCAGTTCGTCGCCCACCAGATCCCCCGCCGGGGGCACCTCCGGCTCCTGCCCCACCGAACCCGCGGCGGGCTCCGCCGGCAGAGCCGACAACGAACCCTGGATCTCCTTGAACGCGCCACCGATCGCGATGCCGAACACCCCCTGGCCGCCCTGCAACAGGTCGACCACCTCCTCCGGGGAACGACACTCGTACACCGTTGTGCCGTCGGAGATCAGCGTGATGCCCGCCAGATCCTCCACCCCACGCGACCGCAACGCCTCGATCGCCTTACGGATGTTCTGCAACGACACCCCGGCGTCCAGCAGCCGCTTCACGACCTTCAGCACCACCAGGTCCCGGAACGAGTACAACCGCTGGGTACCCGAACCCGACGCGTCCCGCACACTCGGCACCACCAGCGACGTCCGCGCCCAGTAGTCCAACTGCCGGTAGCTGATCCCCACCGCGTGGCACGCCGTCACACCCCGGTACCCCACCGCACCGTCACTGTCAGTTGCCGACCCAGGCGTCCCACCCGACTCGTGCAAACCCGTACCCGGATCGGAATCTCGCGGCTCGTGCATCCGGACAACCTCCCCGTCAGTGCGGTGACACGTCGTTTCCGGGACGCGCACCCCTCGACACGGCAACCCTATAGCGACCATCCAGGGTTACCGCGGAGAAACCGTCGCGACACGCCGCGCATCGACAGCGACAACCATCACCATCACAGTGAGTCACCGCCGGGAGAGAAACCGGGCCGCCCACCACGGCACCACCGGTCAGCCGGATCAGCCGGCGAAGTCCTCCGGACGCACCTGCTCCAGGAACTCCCGGAACTTCTCCACCTCGTCCTCCTGCTCGTCGGGAATCACAATCCCCGCCTCGCTGAGGACCTGCTCGGCACAACGAATCGGCGCACCGACCCGCAACGCCAACGCGATCGAATCGCTCGGCCGCGCCGACACCCGCACCCCGTCACCGATCAACAGATCAGCGAAGAACACGTTCTCCTTCAGCTCGGTGATCTCCACCGCCCGCAACGGCGCCTTCAACGCCGCCAACACATCCCGAAGAAGATCATGGGTCAACGGCCGGGCCGGCTTGACACCCTGCTGCTCGTAAGCGATCGCCGTCGCCTCGACCGCGCCGATCCAGATCGGCAGATAGCGGTCCCCCTCGACCTCCCTGAGCAGGACGATCGGCTGGTTGCTGGGCAGCTCCACCCGAACCCCGACCACGCTCAGCTCGCGCACCGCCGCCTCCGTGTCGTTGTCACCTACGCCGCACCACGCCCTTTCCCTGCACGGTACACGGACCGCGACACGGTCATCCCGTGCGCTGCCCGCGCCTACGCCCGCGCCAGAAAGGGGTTACCCCCGCAAGCCTACGCCACGCGCCGACGAGCCGATCCGTACGCACACCCGCCCTCACCGACCCAGCGTCGAGCGCAACCCCACCCGCACCAGCGCCGCGTGCAACTGCTGCGACAACGCCACCAACTCCCGCGCCGTCTCCGCCGCCCGCGCCCGCGCCGCCGGATCACTCTGCCGCGCCAACGGCGCCACCAACTGCGCGAACAAGCCGACCTCCCGGTCCGCCGCCGTCCGGTAGCCACGCAGATGCCGCGGCTGGAACCCGTACGCCGCCAGACCCGCCACCGCCCGCGCGATGATCAACGCATCGCCGTCATACCAACCCGGCGGATCCGACACCAGCAGCCCGAGCCGCTCCAACTCCCCCAACGTCGACTCGTCGATCCCGCTGCGCGCCACCAGCTGAGTCCGGTCGAGCCGCACCTGCCCCGACTCGACCGGCGTCACACCGCGCCCCGGCACCTCGCCATCGGGACCCACCGCCACCAACGCCGGCCGCGACCGCTCCGGCGCCTCACCGGAGGCATCCCACTGCGCCAACTGCTCACGGATCACCCGCAACGGCAGAAACTGATCACGCTGCGCGGTCAACACAAACCGCAGCCGCGCCACATCATCCCAGCCGTACTTCCGGTAACCCGCCGCCGTACGCTGCGGCTCCACCAGGCCCTCAGCCTCAAGAAACCGCAGCTTCGAAATGGTCACGTCCGGAAAATCCGCCCGCAACTCGGTCAGCACCTCGCCGATACTCATCAACGGCTGGGCGCGACCCGCCCCGGACGGCGTCGAGGCCGCAGGCTCGTTCACCCCCGGCCGGCCTCACCCTCCGGGCGCGGACCGGCAATGAACACCACCCGGAACTTGCCGATCTGCACCTCGTCACCGTTGCTCAACGTCGCCGCCTCGACCCGCTCCCGGTTCACGTACGTGCCGTTCAAACTGCCCACGTCCCGCACCGTGAACGTGCCACCATCCCGGTGGAACTCCGCGTGTCGACGCGACACCGTCACATCGTCGAGGAAAATGTCACTGTCCGGGTGCCGCCCACTGGTCGTCACATCGTGATCCAACAGGAACCGGGCACCCGCGTTCGGACCCCGACGGACCACCAGCAGCGCCATCCCCGGCGGCAGCGAACCGGACATCCGGCTCGGCACCACATCGGTGTCCGGCCCCTCCAGCGCTTCCTCGAGCGAACCGAGATTGAGCGTCGACGTGACGTCGAGCGGGGGGAACTCGTCGCCTGGGCGAGTCATGGGGACCACCTCACGGATCTGTTTCGGTCGGCGTCGGGAGACGGCGGGTCTGGCCGCCGGGCTCTGATCCACCCGGCGGCTGGCTCTCCGTGCCCCGAAAGGCTGTCCGCGACGCTCAACAAATGGGTTCTCGGTCGACTGGGCGAGCCTAGCCAGCGCCGAAAAACAGGGCAACCGGACGCGCGGCATGGATACCGACCCGCCGGCACAGGGAAACGCTTCAGCTCTCGGTCAGCTCGCGATACGCAGCCGCGGACAGCAGCCCGTCAACCGCCGCCGGATCCGCCGGAGTGATCTCCACCAACCAACCCGCACCGTACGGCTCCGAGTTGATCACCTCCGGCGTGTCGACCAACGCCTCGTTGCGCGCCGACACCGTACCGCCCAGCGGGGCGTAGATCTCCGACACGCTCTTGGTCGACTCGATCTCACCCAACGACTCACCGGCCGCGACCACCGCACCGGACTCCGGCAACTGCACATACACGATGTCGCCAAGAGCATCCTGCGCGAAATGGGTGATACCGACCCGCACGGCCCCGCCGTCGGCAGCAGCCACCCACTCGTGCTCAGCGGTGTAACGCAGATCCTCAGGAATCACCAGAAGCGTCCTCATCCATCGCGACACCGGACCAACCGGTGCCGGCCCACCGGCCTAGGCGACCGGACGGGCGTGTTCCAGCGTGCTCGGCACGTGCAGCGCCGAAACCTCGGCAACCTCACGATCCTCAACGATCACGTTACCGCCGTCGCCAGCCACCTGCGCGACCACCCCACCGGGAATGTTGAGCGCCGTACGCATCGTCGCCGGCTCCCCGATCACCGTGATCGTGAACGGCCCCGTCAACCGCCGCCCGTCCACGATCAACGACCCGTTCTCCCCGTCCAGGAAGTACGTCGACGCCACGATCCGCACCGACGCCCGGTCACCGCCGGAAATCTGCATCGCCTCCGCGCCGGCCCCCCGCAACTCCTGCACCGCGTCCAGCACCCGACTCGCCGAGATCGACTTCGTACCCGCCTGGAACCGCACCGCCAGACCCGGACCCCGCGCCGGCAGGGTGCCCGCCAGGATCCCCAACTCGTCCGCCCGCCGGGTCGCCTCCTCCAGCGCCGCCTGACGCCCCTGCTCACCCGAGCGCAACTGCCGCTGACTCTCCTCCAACGAGGTGATGTCCTGCCGCAGCCGCATCTCCCGCGCCTCCAGGTCGTACAGGATCCGGACCAGATCCTCCTGCCGCGCCGCCGACAACGACGAATCCGACGACGTCGTTTTCAGCTGCACCGCCAGCGTGAAACCCAGCAGCACCAGCAGCACGCCGATCATCACGGCCGCCGAACTGAACGGCCGCCACCTCGCCGCGCCCGCCACCGGCTCCGCGCGCGTCGCCGCCTGCGTGTCCTCGGCCGGCTCTTCCGGCGGCGCGTCATCGTCCTCCGGCCGCCCCTGCGGCGACAACGGACTCAGCTCATCCGGATCCGGCGCCTCCGGCCGCGGGTCCGGCTCGCCCGCCGGCCCACCCGGCCGGGCCGGACCCGCCGGCTGCGGCCACCCCGTGCCCGTCTCGGTGTGCTCGTCACTCACGCCACAAACCTACGCCCGGAACAGGTGCCGGCGGATCGCCGCCACGTTGCCGAAGATACGCACTCCCAGCACAACCACCACACCGGTGGACAACTGCCCGCCCACCCCCAGCTGGTCACCCAGATACACGATCAGCGCGGCCACCAGCACGTTCGAGATGAACGACACCACGAACTGCTTGTCATCGAAGATCCGGTCCAGCTTCGCCCGGACCCCACCGAACACCGCATCCAGCGCGGCCACCACCGCGATCGGCAGGTACGGCTGCAACGCCGCCGGCACCGTCGGGTCCAGCCACAAACCGAGCCCTACACCGGCCAGCAGGGCCACCACCGCGATCATCGACCACCTCCGGAGGGACTGGGGGACGCACCCGAGCCGGACGACCCGTCACGACCCGACGGCGACACACTGGGACTCACCGCGGGCTCCGCGTAGCGTAGCCGCGGCTCCGGAGCCGCCGGCAGGGTGAGGTTGTCGGCGTCCCGCACCGCGAACGACAGCCCGGTGTCCTGGGCCACCTTCCGCATCGTCAACGCACTCCGGCTGGCCTCGTACCGCTTCCGCATCGAACTCGGACCGATCGCCGACACCTCGTACGGCCCGGTCACCGGCCGGATACCTACGAGGATCGCCTGACCCGCGAAACGGATCGTCGAGGTGGCCGTCAACCGCTCCCCGTTGATCGCGATCGCCTCCGCCCCGGCGCCCCACAGGTCGTTGGCCACCCCCTGCAGGTCGCTGTAGATCACCTGGGACGGGCCGACGTTGCCGGCGTTGAGGGAATCCTTACCGCCCGGCCCGTCCGCCAGCCGCACCACCAGGCCGTCGCCGCGCACCTTCCCCAAGCCGGTACCGGCCTCCAGGTCCCGCAACCGGGCCGCCTGTGAACCGCCCAGCGCCGCCTCCCGCTGCCGGTTCACCTCCTCGCGTAGATCGTCGGCCCGCACCGACATCGCGTCCGTCTCGCTCTGCCGCTGCTGGATCTGCGCCACCAACCCGGAACGGGCCTGCGCGCGCCCCGGCTCCTCGGCCGTGGTCTGCCGGTACGCCACCGCGCCGAGGAAGCCGAGCAGCACCACGACCACCAGGCTGACCGGACCCACCGACCAGCCCGGCCGCGCCGGCTGCCCGGTCTGCGCGCGCCGGGCCGCCGCGTCCGCGTAGCCCGGATCCAGCGGGTTGCGGAACAACTCGGTCAGGAAGTCCGGCGTGTAGACCCGCGCGCCACGCGGGCCCGCACCGGGATCGTCGCTGCGCTCGCTCATGCCGGCGCTCCGCTGCGCTCCGTGCCGCCATGAGGCACCACCGCGCTGAGCCGATGATTCGCTCGCTGACGCCCGCTCATGCCGCCGCTCCTTGACCACGTACCGCCCGTACCAGCTGGCGTGCCTGGATCACGTAGAGCGCACCGGCCACCCAGTAGAGCACCAGCCCCCACCACGCCAGGGCCCAGCCCACCGCGCCGGCGATCGCCGCGGCGGCCGGCACCGTGGCGGCCAGCAGCAGCACCGGGAAGGCCGCCAGCAGTAGGAACGTGGCGGTCTTGCCGACGTAGTGCACCGGCGGTGGTCCGTAGCCGTGCCGGCGCAGCACCGCCAGGGAACCGAGCAACAGCAGCTCCCGCGCCAGCAGGGCGGCGGTGAACTGCCAGGGCACCACCTCGCGGGCGGTGAAGGCGACCAGGGTGGCGAGGATGTACAGCCGGTCGGCGAGCGGGTCGAGCAACTCGCCGAGGCGACTGACCTGCCGCAGCCGGCGGGCGATCCAGCCGTCGACCCAGTCGCTGGTGCCGCCGACGGCCAGCACCACGATCGCGGCCACGTCGGCGCGGACGACGAGGAACAGGTACAGGAAGAGTGGGACACCGAGCAGGCGTACGAAGCTGATCAGGTTCGGCAGGGTCAGCACCCGGTCGTCGGGCTGCTGTCCACCGGCGCCGGGGGCCTGCGGTTGCTCTGCCCGAGCGGGCCGACGCGACACCGAACCTCCTCCGCGACACGCTCGACCACCGCGGCCCCTGGTCCGCCGTGGAACGTCGTGCGCCCTGTCGGGCCGGCTGGCGCCGGCGCCCCCTGCGATCCCGATCCGGGACCTCCCCTGGCCCCGCCGTCCACCGTCGATGATCACGGGCCGGCCGGATGCGCTGCCACTATATCGGGCTGCTGCCGCGCTTCCGCTGCCCAGCGGTGGCGCGCCGGGTCGTCGAACCGTTTGGCATGTGACCGGTGTCACCACGCGTAAGGCGTCCTAGGATGGAGGGTTGCGCCGCGCGTCAGGCGCTCCGGGCCGAGGCGTCCGGCGATTCCGCGGCCACCGCCGCCTGGCCGAACGCCTGCAAGGCGCGCAGCAGGTCCTGCTGCACCCGGGCGGGCATCCGGTCGAGCACGGCCTGCACCGCCTCGTGCCGACGCGACCGCAGCTCCCCCAGCAGGGTCCGCGCCGCCGTGGTCGGCACCAGCCGCACCTCGCGGCGGTCCCGCGGGTCGGCCACCCGACGCAGCAGGCCGATCGCCTCCAGCCGGTCACACAGCCGGCTGGCCGAGGAGGGTACGACGTCCAGCAGCTCGGCCAGACCGTTGACGTTGGTCTCGGGCCGGCTGGTGAGCAGCGACAGCACCCGCAGCTGGGTCGGCGAGACGGCGAGCCGATGTCGGGAGACGGCGGAGTCGAGCACGCCCACCAACGCCTCGGCGGCTGCGTCGATCGCCGCGGCGAGATCCGGTCGCTCCACCCGATGTCCCCTGCGATTGTCCCGCTGGTCCTGCCCCGACCGCCGCTCGTCAGTCGCCGTCCCGGCGGGCGGAACCGCGCCAGTCCAGGCAGACCACGACCGCGTCGTCACGCAGATCGGCGTCCGCGTGGAAGGCCTGCAACTCGCGCATCACCGTACCAATTGCCTCGGTCGGCGGCTGTAACCGCGTGGCCCGCATCGACCGGGCCATCGCCCGCTGTCCGTACGTCTCCCGGCCGCTCGGATCGGCCGCCCACACCCCGTCGGAGACGACGAACAGCCGATCCCCCGGATCGAGATCGAACTCCTGCAGGTCGTAGCGGGTCTCGGCGAACATGCCCAGCGGCAGCTGCTGCTCCAGCGCGACCCGGGAGACGGTGCCGCCGCGCAGCCGCATCAGGTGCGGTGAGCCGGCGTCCACCGCACACACCCGCCCGGTGGCGCAGTCCAGTTCCAGCAGCACGGTCGCCACGTGCCGATGCCCCCGGTGCTGGTAGAACACCGTGTCGGAGGCGAGTTCCGCCTGTTCCACCAGGCCGCCGCCGGAGCGGCGGGCGTTGCGCATCGCGTTCACCGTCACCGCGGTCAGCAGGGCCGCGGTGAGTCCGACGCCGTCGCCGTTGAGCACGGTGACGGTGAGCCGGTTGTCGTCCAGGGACCAGTCGAAGTGGTCCCCGCCCACCGTGTACGCGGGTTCCAGCTGCCCCGCCAGCTGGAACCCGCCGTGGCTGACGCTGCGGCCCGGCAGCAGTTCCCACTGCAACTCGGCGGCCATGCTCAGCCGCTCCTGCCGCCGGGCCCGCCGGTAACGGTCGGTCTCCCGGTCGGCGGCGCGCAGCGCCAGCGCCACCTCGCCGGCGATGTCCGCCGCCCGCCGGACGACCGTCTCCGCCGGCGCCTCGGGCAACTCGACCATGAGCACGCCCAGCCGTTCGCCCCACACCGACAGCGGCAGGTAGAGCTGGCACCGGCCGTCCTCGCCGAGGTCCCGGACGGGTTGCTGGCTGCTGAAGCAGCGCTGGAGGAAACCCTGGACGGCCTCGGCACCGGCGGTCGGCTGCCGCGGGTCGAGCACCGGCCACAGTCCACTGATCCGGTAGTCGGCGACGAACACGGCGGTGCCCGACGCGCCCAGGACGGACCGGATGGCCCGGTCGGCGGCCTCGACCACCCGGTCGGGCGGGGCCTCGCGCAGGGCGCGGGAAACCCCGGTGGGCGCATCCGCCATGACCATCCTCCGAAATACTTGCTCTGGGGCAAGCATCATACGGAGGCGGGTCCAACCACGGTCACCCGGCCGACCGCACCGCCACCGTGCCGTGGAAGGCGTCCGGCACCTGCGCCGGCGGCCCGTCCGGCCGCCACTCGGTGACCGGCACCACGCCCTCCGCCGTGGGCGTCCACCGGCCGAGCAACGGGCCGAACGACGCCGGCGCCCGCATCCGGAACGCCGGTCCCATCATGGCCAGCGCCTCGGGGTGGCCGGCCAACTCCTCGGTGTCGAAATCGATCGCCAGGTGGCTACCCGGCGCCACCGCCGCGTACAGCTCGTCAAGGGTGCGGGCGAGGGTCTCGTCGTCGAGGAAGGCGGCGAGACCGAGGAACACCACCCCCACCGGCCGCCGCCCCCAGCCCGGCACGAAACGGTGCAGCAGCGCCGGGTCCAGCGTGCCGATGTCGGTGGCGTCGCCGAAGCCGTAGCCGGCCCGGTCACTGCCGGCCAGGATGCGCTGTCCAAGGCGGATGGTCACCGGATCCACGTCGGTGTAGAGCACCGTCGCCTCGGGGACGGCCTCGTGCACGTTGCCCATGGTCGGCACCCCGGCGCCGAAGACCAGGAAGCTGTCCACACCGGTGGCGGCGATCCCGCGTACCGCCCGACCGAGGAAGGCACGCAGCGCCCGGAAGACCGGCGCGCACGGCCCGTACGCCTGCTCGAAGGCGCGGGCCGCGGCCACGTCGACCGGGTAGTGGTGCTCCCCGCCGAGCCAGAAGTCGATCATCCGCGCGGTGCTCGGCTGGTCGGGCTCCACCATCGATGACGCTCCCTCCCCAGGCGTTCGTCGCCAGCGTACCGACACCGGGCCGCTCGCCGGTATCGGCCCGCTGGCCACCGCCGGCCGCGATACTGACCCAGATCGTGGCCCACAGCCGGGAGGTGAACGGTGAACTCGGCCAACGGCGCGGCGGTGGTGGTCGGCGTGGACGGCTCCGAGTCGGCGCTCACCGCGGTGCGGCTCGCCGCCGCGGAGGCGGCCCGGCGGCACCGGCCGCTGCGGGTGGTGCACGCCTTCATCTGGCCGATGCTGCATTCCCCGATCACACCGGCCACCGACGGCCCGCCCGGCGGAGGGCTACGGGAACAGGCCGAGCGACTCGTCACCGCGGCGGTCGACGAGGCCGAGGCGACCTCGCCGGGCCTGCGCATCACCGGTGAGATCATCGACGGTGAGCCGGCCGCGGTGCTGCTCGGCGAGGCGCCCGCCGCCGCGCTGATGGTGCTCGGCGACCAGGGACTGGGCGGACTCGCCGCGCTGGTGGTCGGCTCGGTCGCGGTGCAGGTGGCCGCGCACGCCGACTGCCCCGTGCTGGTGGCCCGCGGGACACCGCGCACCGACGGGCCGGTGGTGGTCGGGGTGGACGGCTCGGCGCTGTCCCAGCGGGCCGTCGAGTTCGCCGTGCAGACCGCCGCCCTGCGCGGCGTCGCGGTCGTCGCGGCGCACGCCTACCGGCATCCGGCCTCCACCGGCCCCGGCGACATGCAACCCCTGGTGTACGACGAGTCGGAGCTGCGGGCCGACGAGGAGCGGACCGTCGCCGAGGCCGTCGCCGGGCTGGCCGAGCGGTACCCGGAGGTGTCGATCACCCGGGAATCGGTACGCGGTCGCGCCCCGCAGGTGCTCACCGACGCCTCCCGCCGGGCGCAACTGCTGGTGGTGGGGGGTCAGGGGCGCGGCGAGTTGACCGGGTTGCTGCTGGGGTCGGTGAGTCACTCGGTGCTGCACCACAGCCACTGTCCGGTCGCGGTGGTCCGCGCGCCGCGGTGAGCGGCCGACGGGGTTGGCGGCGGTCCAGGCGGGTAGACGG
This sequence comes from Micromonospora sp. NPDC051296, assembly GCF_040682255.1. Classification (NCBI taxonomy): domain Bacteria; kingdom Bacillati; phylum Actinomycetota; class Actinomycetes; order Micromonosporales; family Micromonosporaceae; genus Micromonospora; species Micromonospora sp. NPDC051296. The sequence goes on from NZ_JBFBAO010000058.1 coordinate 12,921, forward strand.
GCCGCGTACGCCACCGGCGACGACCAGAGGAGACAGCGATGCCAGGACCACGGCCGGGCAGCAACGCCTACGACAAGCAGCGCGCCCGTATCCGCAACGCGATCGACGACTCCGGTCGGCACGCATCGGACCAGCAGGCCAACGAGACCGCCAACCGGATCCTGCAGGAGGACCGGGGCCAGCGCGGCATCGTCCGGGGCGAACGAACGTACGGCCCGAAGGGCAACCGCGAACCGGGCGACCCGAAGAAGTGAGGGGCACCGCGCTGGCCGACGGGCTCATCGCCGGGGCGGTGGGCACGATGGCCCTCAACGTCGTGACCTATCTGGACATCGTGGCCCGGGCCCGCCCGGCCAGCCAGACCCCCGAGGAGAGCGCCGGACGGGTGGCCGGCGCGGCGCACGTCAACCTGGGTACGCCGGAACAGGCCACGAACCGCCGCTCCGGCCTCGGCGCGCTGATGGGCTACGGCCTCGGCGTGGCCGCGGCGGTCGGCTTCGCCGCACTGGTCCGGGGCCGGCGGCAGCCGATGCTGCGGGCCACCGCGCTGCTCGGCGGCGGGGTGATGACGCTCTCCGACGGGTCCCTGACCCTGCTCGGCGTCACCGACCCCCGGCAGTGGCGACGCGTCGACTGGGTCGCCGACCTGGTCCCGCACATCGCGTACGGACTGACGGCCGCAGCCACCTGGAACCGGCTGCGGCCGTCAGGGTCGGGCAAACGCCGTTAACGGCGGTCGCTGTCGTCCTCGGCCACCGGCTGTCCGGCCGGGCCGTACGGCGACACCTGCCCGTGCGGCACCGGACGCCCGGTGTCCCCGGACGACGTGCCGGCGTTGCGGGGATGGCCACCCGGGCCCGGACCCTTGTTGTCCTGGCTCGTGCCGCCCTGCGCGTTGCGCCGGAACTCCTGCTGCTGCGGGTTCGTCACGGTCGTCTCCCTTCGCCGGTGGCGGGACGCGGAAAACCGCGTCCACCCGCGGCTTACCCGCCGCCGTCGGCGGCATTCCGCGACGACGACCGCCGTGGCCCTGCCTAGGCGGGCGCGGGACGGGTACACCGCGACGATGGGCGACCAACGGGATATGGCGCAGGTCCTGCTGACCCGCCGCACGTACGCCGAGGAGGCGGGGATCGCGCTCGCCGACCGGCCGGCACCCCTGTACCAGCTGCTGGTGCTCGTCACCCTGCTGAGCACCCGGATCAGGGCGCAGGTGGGGGTGGCCGCGGCCCGGGAACTCTTCGCCGCCGGCTACCGCTCCCCGCAGGCGATGGAGGCGGCGAGCTGGCAGCAGCGGGTCGACGCGCTAGGCCGGGGCCATTACCGCCGCTACGACGAGCGGACCGCGACCATGCTCGGCACCGGTGCCCGGCTCTGCCTGGACCGGTGGCACGGTGACCTGCGGCGGCTGCACCGGGAGGCGGCCGGCGATCCGGCCACGCTGCGCCGGCTGCTCATCGAGTTCCCCGGCATCGGGCCCACCGGCGCGGACATCTTCCTGCGCGAGGTGCAGACGGTCTGGCCGGAACTGCGCCCGTACGCCGACCGGCGGGCGGTCGCCGGGGCGAAACGACTCGGCCTGCCCGCCACGACCGACCGGCTGGCCGGGCTGGTCGACGAGGTCGACTTCGGCCGGCTGGCCTCGGCGCTGGTGCGGGTGGCGCTCGGCGAGGAGTCCGCGGGGCAGATCAGCCGCAGCGTCGCGGCCCGCTGAACGGGTGCCATGTCGTCGCGTCGCGGCCCGCGGAACGGATGTCACTTCGCCGCGTCGCCGCCCGGCTTGGTCAGATGCCACACCAGCAGTGCCGCGAGCAGCGCCAGCACCACCAGCCCGCCGGATATCCCGCGCCCCTCCTCGGACGACCGGCCGGTGGTGCCGAAGTAGATCACGGCGAGGCCGGCCAGTACCGCGACGAACTTCCGGATGCCTCGGTCCCTCACCGTTCGCACGTTACGGATCGAGACGCCGCGCTGCCGGTTTTGGGCGGTGTTGTCCCTCGACTGGGCGAACCGTCAGTCGGACTCCAGGTCGTCGAGGGAAATTTTGTGGGTCATCAGCCAGCGGGCCAGCGCCGACATGCCGAACAGCCACAGCGGCGCCGACTCGGTGGTGCCGTTGGTGGCGAAGATGGCGAACCGCAGGTCCGGCGCGCGGTACGCCTCGATCCGCCACTGGTGCTGCCGGTCCCGCCAGATCGCGGATGGGTCCATGGCGTCACGGTAGGCACCCGGACCGGCCGCCTACCGGCGGTTGGACTCAACCGGGCACCAGGAAACCGCCGAGCAGCGCCCGCGCGCCGGCCAGGAGCAGCGACAGCGCGATAGCGCCGAACAGCAGGCAGCCGAAGCCCAGCCCCCCGGACCGGCCGCCCTGCCCCTGCCATTCCGGATGGCCGGCGAACCGCCGCTCCCGGAACCAGAAGGCCAGCACGCCGAGCCCGAGTGGCAGCAGGCCGATCCAGAACCAGAACCAGCGCGTCCCCGCGGCCGGTGCCGGCCCGGCGACCACCATCGTCAGCCACACCAGGCCGATCACGGCCGCGACCAGCGCGGCCGCCTGCGACAACCGGTGCGCCAGCCCCTGCTCACTACCCCAGGTGACGCCGCCCAGGGAAAGCCACGCGTCGTCGGGTGTTGACCCCGGATAGGTCACGCCCGCGCCGTCGGAGCCGAAACCGACCTCGTCAACGCCGGGCACGCTCCCGTCGGAATCAGCATCGAAATCGGCGTCGAAATCGGGGCCGGGGCCAACGAATGGGCCAATGTCGGCGTAGCGGGCCTGGCCGTTGGGCAGCGTCCAGACCGCCAACCACCCCGTCTCGTTGACGTGGGGCTGTGGCCGGGCGCCCCAGAAGGAAGGCCCCTCGTCGGTCCAGCCGTCGGCGCGTTGGGCCGTCACCACCCGGCCGGCGGCGGCGTCTCGCTCCAACTGCTCGGCGGGCACCTCCCGCGGCGCCGACCACCAGGCCAGCCCGGCCCAGACCAGCCACAGCAGCGGCAGGCCCCAGCGCAGCCCCAGCAGCACCACCGTGCGTGACCGACCGGCGACCGAACGGACTGTGATCATGGCGTCATCGTGGCAGCCGCCGGCAACCCGCCCGGCACCGGCACCACCACCCGGGCGTCGTCGGGCAGCCGGCGGGTCATCCCCTCCCGGTCCAGCAGCTCCAGCAACGGCACCGCCACCCGGCGGGTGGTGTCCAGGGCCTGCCGGGCGGCGCTGAGCGTGAACGGTTGCGGCAACTCGGCCAGCACCCGCACCGCCTGCCGCGGCGCGCCGGGCAGCAGCAGCACGTTGCCGGTCAGCCGGAGCAGGGCACCGGCGCGTACCGCCGCGCCGATCTCCCGGGCGCCGAGCCCGACGGCGGCGAGCCGGTCGGCGTCGGGGGCGCGAAACGGGTGTACCGCATAGTCGGCGCCGACCAGGGTGAGCGCGCGGACCACCGGATCGGGCAACCGCGCCACCCCGGCCACACCGACCCGGCCGGCGACCAACGCCAGCGGCGGCCGGACCAGAGCCTCGACCAGCGCCCGGTCGGGCAGGCCGAGACGGTGGCGCAACACCTCGACCGGGGCGCCGGGCTCCAGCGGGTGCTCCCGGGCGTGGCCGGCCACCGCCTCGGCGAGCCGGTCACCCAGCTGCCGCCAGTGCTCCGGGTCGGCCAGCCAGTCCCCGGCCACCGGCACGGCGGTCACCGGCACGCCCGCGCGGACCAGGTCACCGGCCCGGACCAGCCCCCTGCGGCGCAGCTCGCCGGCCAGATCGGGGCGGCCGTCCAGGGTGGCCAGCACGGCCGCCCGGGCCGCTGCGGCACCCCGGCGTCCCAGCGGCGGCGGCAGCACGTCCAGCACGGTGACCCCACCGGCGACGTGGTGGCGGCCCGGGTCGCGCAGCAGCGCCCGGTCACCCACCAGCAGCGGCAGCGGGCGGCCCAGCCGCAGCCGGGCGGTGTCCCGGCCCAGCGGGCGTACCCGCACCGGCACCGCGGCGGAGCCGACGTGCAGGGTGAGCGTGGCGGGCAGGTCGGCCACCGGGTCACCGGCCAGCCGCACGTCGACCAGGTCGGTCGCCCGGAACCGGCCCGGGGTGAGCAGCGCGTCCCCGCGGGCGACCCGGTCCCGGGCCACCCCGCGCAGGTTGACCGCCACCCGGGCGACCGGCCCGACCTCATCGCACGCCGCGCCGAGACGGTGCAGACCCCGAACCCGGACCAGCTCGCCGGTGCCGGCCAGCGCCAACTCGTCGCCGACGTGCAGCCGGCCGGCGCCCAGGGTGCCGGTGACCACCGTGCCGCTGCCGCGCACCGTGAAGCTGCGGTCGACCCAGAGCCGAACCGGGGCCTCGGCCGCCGGAGCGGGCAGCCGGGCGGCCAGCCGGTCCAGCGCGTCGCGCACCTCGGGCAGGCCGGTACCGGTGACCGCGCTGACCGCCACCGCCTCCACCAGGCCCAGCGAGGTCGCCGCCAGCTCCGCCCGGGCCTGTTCCAGCGCGGGCCGCGGGTCGGCCAGGTCCGCGCGGGTCACCACCAGCAGGCCGTACGCCACGTTCAGCGCGTCCAGCGCGGCCAGATGCTCGGCGGACTGCGGCATCCAGCCCTCGTCGGCCGCGACCACCACCACCGCGGCGGGCACCGGTCCGACGCCGGCGAGCATGTTCGGTACGAACCGTTCGTGCCCCGGCACGTCGACGAACGCGACGGTGCCGCCGGACGGCAGCGCCGTCCAGGCGAACCCGAGGTCGATGGTCATTCCTCGGCGGCGTTCCTCCGCCCACCGGTCGGGTTCCATCCCGGTCAGCGCCCGCACCAACGTGGACTTGCCGTGGTCGACGTGCCCGGCGGTGGCCACCACGAGCATGCTCAGTCGTCCCCGGGGACGGCCAGCACGGCGGCGCGGACGCCGGCGTCGGCGTGTTCCGGCACGCACCGCAGATCCAGCAGCAGCCGGCCGCGGGCGACCCGGCCGAGCACCGGCGGGTCACCGGTGCGCAGCGGGGCGGCGTACCGCTCGGGCAGGCTCAGTGCCCACGAATCCAGCTCCACGCCGGGGGCGCCGCCGCCGCCGACCACGGCGACGGCCGGCACCACCTCGACCTTGCGGCCGTCGGCGGCCAGGGCGTCGCGCAGCCGTTCGGTCCGGCCGCGCAGCGCCGCCGCGTCGGCGTGCAGGGCCGTGCGGGTGGGGGTGGCCGGGTCGCCGAGGGTGGCCGCGAGGGCGGCCAGGGTCAGCTTGTCCACCCGCAACGCCCGAGCGAGGGGGTGCCGGCGCAGCCGCTCGACCAGCTCGGCGGTGCCGAGCAGCAGCCCGGCCTGCGGGCCGCCGAGCAACTTGTCGCCGCTGGCGGTGACCAGGGCCGCCCCGGCGCGCAGGGTGCTGGCGGCGTCCGGCTCGTCGGGCAGCAGCGGGTCGGGGGCGAGCAGCCCGGAACCGATGTCGGCGACCACGGGCACGCCGAGGCCGGCCAGCCGCCGCACCGGCACCGCGGAGGTGAAGCCGGTGACCCGGAAGTTTGACGGGTGCACCTTGAGCAGGAAACCGGTGCGGGGGCCGATCGCGGCGGCGTAGTCGGCGACGGTGGTCCGGTTGGTGGTGCCCACCTCCCGCAGCCGGGCGCCGGTGCTGGCCAGCAGATCGGGCAGCCGGAAGCCGTCGCCGATCTCCACCAGCTCACCCCGGCTGACCACGATCTCCGCGTCGGCGGCGAGCGCGGTGGCCGCGAGGACCAGGGCGGCGGCACCGTTGTTCACCACGTGCACCGCCTCGGCGTGCGGGACGGCGGCGGCGAGGGCGTCCAGGGCGTCGCGTCCGCGCCGGGCCCGCCGCCCGGTGCCCAGGTCCAGTTCGACGTCGGTGTGCCCGGCGGCGGCGACCACGGCGGCCACCGCGGCGTCGGAGAGGGCGGCCCGGCCGAGGTTGGTGTGCAGCAGCACCCCGGTCGCGTTCAGCACGGCCCGTGGCGCGGTCGGCGGCAACGCGGCCAGCGCGGCGTCGGGTACCTCTTCGGGGCTGATCTGACCGCGGCGGGCCCGGTCCTGGGCCCGCCGGACGGCGGCCTTGACCCGGTCCCGGCCGATGCGGGCGGCGGCCGCGCCCAGCCGCGGATCGGCCAGCAGCGCGTCGGTGCGCGGCACCCGGCGCCGCGGGTCGGCGCGGCCGTCGCCCATTGCGTCAACTCCTCGCAGCCTGGCGGAGACGGACGGGAATCGAACCCGCCTGGCCCGGGTCCCGGACCACACCGGTTTTGAAGACCGGGAGGGGCACCAGCCGCCTGAACGCCTCCACCGAGCATTGGATCACAGCCCGGACGTTGGTGTGCGTCGAGGCGGCCGGTGACTACCGGTCCGGCCCGGCGGCCTCTGCGGCGCGGCGTCGGGCAAGACGCTCCCGCTGCGGCAGCACCGTGTACTTCGGATCCTTGGCCGAGGCGACGCCGGCCCGGAAGACCCCGAACCGGGTGGCCACCGACGCGGCCAGCAACGCGACGCCGGAGATCGCCGAGACGACCCGGCTGCGGCCACCCAGCAGCGCGCCGGCCACACCGGCGACGGTCAACGCCCGCCCGGCGTGCAGCAACCGGCCGGCGCGACCGGTCCGGTACGGCTCACCGACCAGGCCGAGGCGGTTCTCCACCTGGTGCGCGCCGAACAGCTCCAGGGCGGCGCCGGCCACCGCCATCCGCCGCGCCGGACCGGCCTGCGCCGGCGGCACGGCGAGCAACCCCACCCCGGCGCCGCTGGCCAGGGCGCTGCCCGCGAAGACGAACGGCAGGTACGGGTACGCCTCGTGCCAGGACGGCACCGCCGTGTCGGCCAGCAGCACCGCCGTGTACGTGCCCAGGGCCGGCGCGGTCGCCGCGGCGGCCAGCCCGGCGGCCTGCCCCACCGGCGGCAACACCCGGCGGACCAGCCCGAGCGGACCCCGCTCTGGTAGCCACGGTGCCGCCTCGGCGATGGCGGCGATCCCGGCAGCCGGGCCGTACGCGGTGAGGATCCAGGTGCCCACCGACATCGGTGAGGTCGGCTTCGCCACCCGCAGCATGTGGTGGAACCGCTCCGGCCGGCCCAGGTCCTTGACCAGCAGGGCGCCGCTGGCGGTGACGGCGGCCAGCGCGGCGAGGCGTCCGGCGCGGCGCACCGCGGCTCGGCCGGTGACCTGCCCGCCCGCCGCGAGCAGCGAGGAACCGGCGGCCAGCCCGCCGGTGAACAGGTACGCGGCGATCTCCCAGGTCCACACCGGCGGCTTGAGGACCGGCCGGCCGTAGTACGAGGTGAACTCCGCCCGCGGCACGGTCAGTTCCTCCCCGCCACGCCCGCGCCGCTGCGCCCTCGGCGGGGCGCCGGTGGCCTGGTCGCGGAAGCGGCGGAACCTGTCGCCCACCGCCGGTCGGTCCGGGTTCACCGCTTACCTCCGAGGAACGCGGCCACCGCCGCGGCGGTCATGGCCAGCGCGGCCAACCCCGCACGCCGCCACATCTTCGGCAGGTCGCGGGTGGTGACCTGAGGGTCCGGCGGCAGGCCGTACACCTCGGGCTCGTCGAGCAGCAGGAAGAACGCGCCGTCGCCGCCGACACCGTCGTTCGGGTCGTGGCCGTACAGCCGCGCCTCGGGCACCCCCCGCTCGTGCAGCGTGGCGACCCGGGCGGCGGCCCGCTCACGCAACTCGTCGAGCGGGCCGTACTGGATGGACTCGGTCGGGCAGGCCTGCGCGCAGGCCGGGGTCAGGCCCGCGCCGATCCGGTCGTAGCACAGCGTGCACTTCCAGGCCCGGCCGTCGCCGGCCCGCCGGTCGATGACCCCGTACGGGCAGGCCGACACGCAGTAGCCGCAGCCGTTGCAGATGTCCTCCTGCACCACCACGGTGCCGAACTCGGTGCGGAACAACGCGCCGGTCGGGCAGACGTCCAGACAGCCGGCCTGGGTGCAGTGCTTGCACACGTCGGACATCATCAGCCAGCGGAAGTCGCTACGCCCGTCGGCGCTGCCGGTGCGCCCGGGCGGCCCGGCTGCGGGCATGCCGAGGAACTCGGTCGACCCGGCGGTGGTGCTCGACCCGGCCGTGCTCAGCCCGCCGGTCGGAGCCGGCTCCGGACCGCTGGCCGACGTCGCGGGTCGAGGCTGCTCGACGAACGCCACGTGCCGCCACGAGTTCGCGGTCAGCGCGCCGGTGTTGTCGTAGGACATGCCGAGCAGGTCCAGCCCGGCGGACGGAACGCCGTTCCACTCCTTGCAGGCCACCTCGCACGCCTTGCAGCCGATGCAGACGCTGGTGTCGGTGAAGAAACCCATCCTCGGCGGCGCGTCGACCCACCCGGCCTCGGCCGCCGGATCGTACGCCGGGGTCGGCGTCGCGGGCGGGCGCGGCCGGCGCTGCTGGTCGACCATCAGCGGTTCCCCTCTCCGTCGCCGCCGGACCCGGTCGGCCCGATCGGCACGCCGGGGGTGACCGCCGGCGGGACGGTGCCGGGCACGATGCCGGCCCGGGCCCGGTAATCCTCCACCAGGTCGCGCAGCGCCGCCCCGGTGGGCCGCCGGCCCGGGCGGACGTCACAGGTCCCGATCTTGCTCTCCTGGATCAGCACGTTCGGATCGAGGGTGATGCCGAACAGGTCGTTGGCCGAGTCGCCGGTGACCAGCCCCTCGAACCCGAAGTGGTACGGCAGCCACAACTGGTGGATCACCCGGCCGTCCACCCGCAACGGGACGAGCCGGTCGGTGACCAGCACCTTCGCCTCGATCACCGCCCGGGCGCTGACCAGATGCGCCCAGCCGAGATGGTTCAGCCCGGCCACCGCGGCCAGTTCCGGGGAGACCTCGACGAACATCTCGGGTTGCAGCTCGGCCAGCGGCGCCACGGTGCGGCTCATCCCGCCGGCGGTGTGGTGCTCGGTGAGCCGGCTGACCGTGAACACGTACGGGAAGACCTGACTGTGCTCCTGCGGCGGACTCGGGTTCGTCGGGTTGATCGGGTGCGCGTACATCTTGCGGGTCGGGTTGGCCTGCTGGGCGTAGAGCGGGTTGCGCATCGGCGACTCGGCCGGCTCGTAGTGGGTCGGCAGCGGGCCGTCGAGCACCCCGCTGGGCGCGTACAGCCAGCCCTTGCCGTCGGCCTGCATGACGAACGGGTCGTCGCCGGCCAGGGCGGCCGGACCGGTGGCACCCTGCGGCGGGCGGTACGACGGCGGTTTCGTCACCTCGAAGTCCGGCACGTCGTGGCCGGTCCATCGCCCCGACTCCGGGTCCCACCACACGTACCGTTTGCGCTCGCTCCACGGCCGCCCATGCGGGTCGGCGGAGGCACGGTTGTACAGCATCCGCCGGTTCGCCGGCCACGCCCAGCCCCACTCGGCGGCCACCCAGTCCTGCTCGGGGCCGGGGCGGCGCCGGGCCGCCTGGTTGACGCCGTCGGCGTACACGCCGGTGTAGATCCAGCAGCCGACGGCGGTCGTACCGTCGTCGCGGGCCTCGGTGAACGCGGACAGCGGGCGGCCGGTGGCGGTGTCGTACCCGTTGATCTCGCGCAGCACCGCCTCGGCGTCGGGCTCGGCGTGCGGACCGTGCGTGGGATAGTCCCAGGTCAGGTCCAGCAGCGCCCGGTCGCGCGGCAACGGCGAGCTGGCCAGCTTCTCCCGCAGCTTGCGGCCGAGGTGGTAGAAGAACCACAGCTCGGAACGCGCGTCGGCGGGCGGGTCGACGGCCTTCTCCCGCCACTGCAACAGCCGCTGGGTCTGGGTGAACGTGCCCTCCTTCTCCACATGCGAGGCGGCGGGCAGGAAGAAAACCTCGGTACGGCACTGCGCCGGCACGATCTCGCCGGTGGCGACCTCCGGACCGCGCTGCCAGAACGTGGCGCTCTCGATCATGAACAGGTCCCGGACCACCAGCCAGTCCAGGTTGGCCATGCCCAGCCGCTGCGCCCGGCCGTGCGCCGAGCCGACCGCCGGGTTCTGGCCGAGCAGGAAGTAGCCCTTGATCTTGCCGTCGATCATGTCGAGCACCTGCCGGTAGGTGCCGTGGTCGCCGGTCAACCGGGGCAGGTAGCCGTAGCAGAAGTCGTTCTCCGGCGTCGCCGCGTCCCCCCAGTACGCCTTGAGCAGGCTGGTCGCGTAGGCGCGGGCGTCGCCCCAGAAGCCCTTCTGGTTCGGGTGGCGGATGTGGCCCACCCAGTCGTCGAAGGTGGGGTGCCGGGCGTGGTGCGGCATCGGCAGGTAACCGGGCAGCAGGTTGAACAGCGTCGGGATGTCGGTGGAGCCCTGGATGCTGGCGTGCCCGCGCAGCGCCAGCACGCCCCCACCCGGGCGGCCGACGTTGCCCAGCAGCAGCTGGATGATCGCCCCGGTGCGGATGTACTGCACCCCGACGGTGTGCTGGGTCCAGCCCACCGAGTAGATCAGGCAGCCGGTGCGCTCCCGGCCGGAGTTCTCCGTCCAGGCGCGGGCCAGTTCCAGGAACATCTCCCGCGGCAGGCCGCAGACCCGCTCCACCATCTCCGGCGTGTAGCGGGCGAAGTGCCGCTTGAGGATCTGGTAGACGCAGCGCGGGTGTTGCAGGGTCTCGTCCCGGTCGCCGGGGCCGGCCACCGGAGCGCCGTGCGATTCGTGCCGCAGGCCGGCCGCGCTCTCCCGCTCGGCGGCCGTGCGTCCACTGCCGGAGTCCCGCTCGTGACCGGCGTACTGCCAGCTGTCCTGCACGTACGTGCCGGTCGTCGGGTCGAAGCCGGAGAAGATGCCGTCGGCGTCCTCGGCGTCGACGAAGTCGTCGCTGACGATCGTCGCGGCGTTCGTGTACGCCAGCACGTACTCCCGGAAGTCCAGCTCGTTGGCGAGGATGTAGTTGACCACCCCGCCGAGCAGCGCGATGTCCGTGCCCGCCCGGATCGGCAGGTACGCGTCAGCTACCGCACTGGTACGCGTGAACCGCGGGTCGACGTGGAACACCTTCGCCCCGCGCCGCTTCGCCTCCATCACCCACTGGAAGCCCACCGGGTGGGCCTCGGCCATGTTCGAGCCCTGAATGACGATGACGTCAGCGTTGGCCACGTCCTGTTGGAAGACCGTCGCGCCACCGCGACCGAAGCTGGCCCCCAGACCGGGGACGGTGGCGGAGTGTCAAATACGGGCCTGGTTCTCGATCTGGAGCGCCCCCATCGCGGTGAACAGCTTCTTGATGAGGTAGTTCTCCTCGTTGTCGAGGGTCGCCCCGCCCAGGCTGGAGATGCCCAGGGTGCGGTTCAGCGGCCGCCCCTCGGCGTCGACGTCCTCCCAGGTCTCGGCGCGTGCGGCCAGCACCCGGTCGGCGATCATGTCCAGCGCGGTGTCGAGGTCCAGGTCCTCCCACTCGGTGCCGTACGGCCGGCGGTAGCGCACCTTCGTCTGCCGCAGCGGACTGGTGACCAGGCTCTTGCTGGCCGACCCCTTCGGGCAGAGCCGGCCGCGGGAGATCGGGCTGTCCGGGTCGCCCTCGATCTGGGTGACCCGGTTGTCGGTCACGAAGACCCGCTGCCCGCAGCCGACCGCGCAGTACGGGCAGACCGAACGGGCCACCCGGTCGGCGTCCTCGGTGCGGGCGGTGAGCCCGGCCGTGCGGGCGGACTGCGCCGCCGCGCCCCGGCCCAGCGGGTCGGTGCCGGTGAGCTGCCGGTACACCGGCCAGCCCAGGAGCACGTCCCGCAGACCCACGTTCGACACACCTCCCGACCCGGCGCTATCCGTCTTGACCTTAGGGCAGCAGGCCCGAGCCGGCGAGCCCGCTTGGCAGAACCGGCCGTACGCCTGTCAGCGGATTCGGCCCCGCGACCTGGCGCGGTTGGGCGGGATCAGTCGGCGGGGTTTCCACCAGGGCTTGCGAGTTCGCGCCAGTCACCGACGGGCTGGTGGGTCTGCTCGGACCTGGCGGCACTGGTGGGTCTGCTCGGCACCTGGCGGCACCCGGCACGCGGATCGGCACCGCCGGGCCCAGGTACGACGCCGCCCCCGGGCCCTGTCGGGCCCGGGGGCGGGCGGTGGGTGTCGGTGTGCAGGTCGCCTCTCGGCGAGTGGCGCGACGCGGCTCCAGCCGGACGGTATTCCGCGAAGGCAATATAGGTGAGGCCCGGGGACACTGGATCACACCGACGCTCGGTACAACCGACCCACCGCCACTATTGTTCCCGCCCCCGCCGCAAGGAAACGGCCCCTTCCCACGCCCGCCACCACCGCCAGACCCGCAGGCAAGGAAGGGCCCCTTCTTAACGCCTGGTGTAGAGGAAGGGCCCCTTGTTAACACGACGCCGAAGCAGTCCCGTGCAGATCTTGGACAGTTGGCGTTAGGCGATGACGGGAACTGTCCAAGATTCACGTTTGGTGTTGCAGACGCTGACTGGCCGGCACCCCGATCGGGGTGCCGGCCAGTCGACTGTGCCGTGTGT
>NZ_JBFBAO010000059.1:0-25267 GCF_040682255.1 Micromonospora sp. NPDC051296
GCGGCGGCGACCAGGCACGAGCCGAGGTAGACCGCGAGCGCGGCGCGGGCTCCCCCGAACTCGGCTAGCAGCTGGCTCTGCTTGACCGGGCACGGCCACTCCCGGCCGCACCCGGTGCAGGTCCAGGCCGGCGGCGAGGGCAGGTGCTCCGGCGGCTTCGCCGAGCGGTAGCGGGCGACGGCGCCGTTGTGCCGGCCCGGGTGGGTACGGACCCAGACCGGCTCACCGGGTGCCGGCGGCCGGGGCGTGAACAGTTCCCGACGCGCCAACCCGAGCGTGCCGCCGGCCCGCACCAGCGCGTCCGGTCCCGGGCGGTAACCGACCAGGGCGCCCAGCACGTGGTGCCCCAGCAGGTCGAAGGCGTCGGGCCCGAGGTCGAGGTCCCGGCACAGCACGATGAGCCGGGACGGTTCCGCCACGCACTGCGTCACCAGCGCGGCGCGCAGCACCTCCCGCAGACCGTCGCCGAGGGCGGCCAGCCGGGTTCCCCGGATGCCGGTCAGAAGTGCCTCCCCGGCGATCCGCCGGAGCGCCTCAGCCGTCGCCAGGCGGACGATGTCAGTCGGATCCTTGGTCCCCAACAACCTCATCCCTTCGTCCCTACGGTCGATCAGCTACCTCTCGTTTGACACTCTTCGCCTGATCATGGTCCTGGCCGGTCGTCGGCGTGCCCGACGCGAACACCGGCGAAGGCACGGCGGCCCGGAACGCAGCCTCTGCCGTCGGCAACGAGCGAAGTCCCACCAACGCCACGCGAGACCAGGAAAACGTGCTGGGATTCGCTCCCTTGTGGATGCCGTCGGCGGGAATCCTGGCTGATCAACCATGGCCGACCGCCGTCGGCGGGTCACCGTCCGCACGATGGCCGCCAAGGCGTGAGCGGTGCCAGAATCGCCATCATGCGGCATGCGCTCGTCGGCCGGGACGAGGTGTTCGACCATGCCTGGCGCTCGCTGCGCGAGCCCGGGCCAGTGCTGCTGGAGGGTCCGGTCGGGATCGGCAAGACGGCGTTGCTGCGGGTGCTGATCGCCGAGGCGACGCAGGCCGGCTGGCCCGTGCTGACCTGCGCGCCGACCGAGTGCGAGGCCGACCTGCCGTTCGCCGCCCTCGCCGATCTGCTGCGCCCGCTGGCGGACCTGGTGGTGGATCTGCCGCGTCCACAACGCGTCGCCGCCGAGGTGGTGCTGCTCACCCGGGACAGTGACGAGACGGTCGACGAGCGGGTGGTCGGCGCGGCCACCCGGTCGCTGCTGGAGGCAGCCCTCGCCGCAGGCCGGCCGGTGCTGGTCGCCGTGGACGACGCGCCGTGGCTGGACCGGCCGAGCGAACGCGCGCTGCGGTTCGCGTTGCGCCGGGTGGGCCCGGGGCTGGCCACCCTGGTCAGCTGTCGGAGCAGCAACGGGCCGGCGCTGCGGGCCGCACCCCTCGGGCTCGACACCGGCCCCGGCCGGCTGACCCGGCTGGCTCTGGCACCGCTCGACGTGGCGGCCCTGCACCACGTCCTGCGGGAGCGGATCGGGGCCACGTTGAGCCGCCCGCTGCTCGCCCGGATCGCCCGGGAGGCCGACGGCAACCCGCTGGTCGCCATCGAGGTGGCCCGCGCGGTGCAGCGCCTGCCGCAGCCACCGGAGCCGGCGCAGGACCTGCCGGTGGCCTCGTCCATTCACCAACTCCTCGGCGACGTGCTCGGCGGGCTGCCGGCCTGGTGCCGGGACGCCGTCCGGTTGGCCGCCCTGCTCAGCGTCCCGCTGCTGCGGGATCTGGCGGCGGCCGGGGTGGCCCCCCAGGCGTTCGACGCCGCGGAGGAGGCGGGGCTGCTGGTGGTGACGCCGGCGCGCGTCGAGTTCGCCCATCCGGTGTACGCCGCGGCGGTCCGCGCCGGCATCCCGCCGGGTGTCCGGCGCGGCCTGCACCGCAGGCTGGCCGAGGTGGTGGCCGACCCGGACGAACGGGTCCGGCACCTCGCCCTCTGCACCACCAGCGCGGATCCGGTGGTGGCCGACGCCCTCGCCGCGGCCGCTGCCCGGCAGTACGCGCGGGGCGCGCCGGAGGCCGCCGCGAACCTCTACGAGGCGGCGGCGCGGCTCACCCCGGCCGACGACCGGGCCGGACACGGGGAGCGCCTGCTGGCCGCGGCCCGGTGCCGGTTCGACTGCGGCGACCATCCCGGCGCGCGAGCCGCCGCCGAGGTGGTGGCCACCGGCTTCCATGGCGACGTCCGGGCCGAGGCGCTGCTGCTGCGCGCCGTGGTCGCCTGGAGCGCCGACGAGCCGGGAGTCACCGCGGTCGAGGCTGCCGGGCAGGCGCTGACGGCGGCGCGACCGGATTCCCCGCTGGCCGGCCGGATCCACGCCCACCTGGCCCTCTTCGTCGACCTGCCGGACCCGGCGCGCGCGCACGCGGAGGCGGCCATCGCCCTGCTCACCGGCCCCGGCGGCGACCGCTCGCTGCTGGCCGCCGCGCTGCTGCACCTGTTCTTCAACGAGGTACGCGCCGGTGAGCCGCCCCGCACCGAGCTGCTCGACCGCGCGCTCGTCATGGAGGGGGCGGAGCCCTCGTGGCTGGCCGGCACGATCCCGGCGATCTGGTGGAAGGCCATCGACGACCCGAGCCAGGCCCGGACCCGTCTGGCGGGACTGCTGGACCGGGCCGCGGCACGGGGCGACGAACCCTCCCAGTACGAACTGCTCAAGCACCTCGGCGAGACCGAGCTGCTGGCGGGGCGTTGGTCGGCGGCCGAGCGGCACATCGCGGCGGCCCGCGACCTCGGTGAGTTGCTGGGCACCGAGCTGACCGCGGAGACCTGGCTGGCCGGGCTGCTCGACGCCCTCCGGGGCCGGCTCGACGCGGCAGGGCGGGTAGCCGAAGCGGGGATACGGCTCGGCGAGGAACTCGACGACGACTGGTGCCGGCGCATCCACCTGCAGCTGGGTGCGTTCGTCGCGCTCTGCGCGGGACGGACGGCCGAGGCGGCGGCCGGATACGGCCGGCTCGCCGCGACGGTCGACCGGATGGGCCTGGCCGAGCCGCTCGCACAGCGCTTCGAACCGGACTGGATCGAGGCGTGCGTGGGCGCCGGTGACCTGGCCACCGCCCGGGCGACCCTGGAGAGGCTGACGGAGCGGCACCGGCGGATGCCCCGGCCCTGGACGCTGCTCGGCCTGGCGCGCAGTCGAGCCCTGCTGGACAGCGCCGGTGGCGTCGACCCGTCGGCCGCCCTGGACGACCTCGCCGCCGCGCGCGCTGCGGTGGCACCGGATGTCCTGCCGCTGGACCGTGCCAGATGCCTGCTGGTCGCCGGCGTGGTCCAACGCCGGTTGCGCCGCAAGCGCCCGGCCCGGGAGGCGCTACAGGTCGCGGCGGCCGAGTTCGACGCGATCGGCGCGGCGGCGTTCGCCGGGCGGGCCCGGGCCGAGGCGGCCCGGCTCGGTGGACGCCCGCCCGCACCGTCGGACCTCACCGCCACCGAGGAGCGGGTGGCCCGGCTCGCCGCGCAGGGGCGGACCAGCCGGGCCATCGCCGACGAACTGTTCGTCAGCCCCAAGACGGTCGAGACGAATCTGTCCCGTGTCTACCGCAAGCTGGGCATCTCCCGCCGGGCCGAACTCGGTGCCGCGCTGGCCCGATCCAGCGACGTGAAGAGTTGATGCGCGGCGCGGGGCAGCGTCGTCAACGGCCGACGATCGCGCCGGCCGCCGTTCAAAGGCTAGGGAAACGCCGGATTCCTCCGCGGGCGGCCGGCCGTAGCGTCGAGATGTCACCTGTCGACCGTGGCGGAAAGCGGTACGACAGCTCGCGCATCCGCGCATTCAGGCCGGCCCGTACTCCGGACGTCACGATCATCCGCCGGCGCGCCGACGGCGTCGCGCCGGCACTGCTCGGAGGTCCGACCGGTCGGGCCGGGCGAAAGAAGGGGACAGAACTAGTGCGGCGACTGATCCTGCCCGTGGCCCTCGCGGCCACCCTCGCGCTCACTGGCTGCAACAGCACCGAGCCCTCGTCGCCGGCGGCGGGAGCCGGCGTGGACGCCGACGCGGACCTCGACCTGCCCGCCGGCGACGCCGACGGGGCACGCCCGGCCTGCCCGTTCACCGCTGACCAGATCACCGAGTTCGTCGGCCAGCCAATGGTCGACCAGGGCAACTGCAGCTTCGGTGACGGCAAGGGGGTTGCCCTGCTCTCCGTGACGACGGCCTCCCGGTTGGCCGGCGAGACGACCTACGACTACCAGCGCCAGCAGGCTGACCAGATCTACCAGGACGTGGCGGATCTCGGCGGCGACAGCAAGGGCTACCTGGCGGTCAAGGACATCGGGGCCGAGGCGGTGATGATCGGTGGCGCGGGAAGCTTCACCATTACCCTGAGCAGCTTCGAGCGCCTCGGCGCCCAGTCCGACGGGTACGAGCAGGCGCTGCGCCGACTGCTCGACGCCCTGCCCCGGTGACGTCCGCCCGAAGGAGACGATCGTGAGGTACCTGACCCCCGCCGCCCGACTCACGGTGGCGGCCATCGCCCTCACCGCGCTCACCGCCCTCACCGCCTGCGGCGGCGCGGACGAGCCCTCGGCGACGCCGCCGACGCAGGTGGACGTGCTGGACCCGGGGCAGCCGACCGAGGCGGTCGACCCGCCCGAGCCGTCGCCGGACGCGTCGAAGGTCGACGCGTGCGCGCTGGTCGCCAAGAAGGACGCCGAAGCGCTGGCGGGCACGCCGCTGGAGGACGCGGTGCCGGGCGGGGAGAGCTGTTCGTACACCGGGCCGGTTTCCGGGCCGACGGCCCAGGTGGAGATCTACGTCGGCGACGGGGCGAAGAAGATCCTCGACATCGACCGCGAACTCAATCACGAGTTCGAGACCCTGTCCGGGATCGGCGACGAGGCGTACCTCGAGGACGGTGCGGTCTTCGTCAACGCCTCCGGGGTGTGGGTGGCCATCCGGTTGGTCCGGCTGGAGGACCCGGCCATGTTCCGCAAGCCCCTGACCGAACTGGCCCGTACGGTGGCCGGACGGCTCTGACCCCGCCGGCAGCGCGCCGTTGAGCAAGCACTTCGGGTGCGGATCCATCGTGGATCCGCACCCGACTTTTTTGGCGTTCCGTATCGCAGTCCGTCGATTGACAAAGTTGATGATCCCAACTTATGGTGCGAGCCGGCCGGACGTTTCCGGTGGTCCCGGCGACGCCCGGCCAGCCACCCGTCGACACCACCACCACACGAGGAGCGTCATGGCCGGGCTGAGCAAGACACTACGAAGGACACGATGGCGATTCGGTCTGGTCGCCGGCGGCATCGCCGCACTGCTGGCCGGCGTCGGCCTGATCAACGCGGGCGCCGCGCACGCGGCGGCCGGCTGCCGGGTGGCGTACTCCGCCCCCAGCCAGTGGCCGGGCGGCTTCACCGCGAACGTGGACGTGACCAACCTCGGCGACCCCCTCAACGGCTGGCGGTTGACCTGGACGTTCCCCTCCGGGCAGCGGGTGACCCAGGCGTGGAACGCCAACGTCACCTCGTCCGGCAACGACGTCACCGCCACCAACGTCAGCTACAACGCCGCGCTCGGCACCAACCAGACCGTGTCGTTCGGCTTCAACGGGTCGTGGTCCGGCAGCAACAACGCCCCCACCTCGTTCGCGCTCAACGGGGTCACCTGCACCGGCAGCGTGGGCGGCACCACCCCGCCGCCGACCACGCCCCCGCCGACCACCCCGCCGCCGACCACTCCCCCGCCGACGAGCCCGCCGCCGGCCGGTAACCCGATGACCTACGTGGCCGCGATGCAGCCCGGCTGGAACCTCGGCAACACCTTCGACGCCGTCGGTGCCGACGAGACGGCATGGGGCAACCCGCGCGTCACCCCGGCCCAGTTGGACGCCATCCGGGCACAGGGCTTCAACAGCATCCGGATTCCGGTCACCTGGAGCAACCACCACGGGCCGGCACCGTCGTACACCATCGACGCGGCCTGGCTAAACCGGATCAAGGAGGTCGTGGGCTGGGCCCTGGACGACGGCTTCTACGTGATGATCAACATTCACCACGACTCGTGGCAGTGGATCCACGAGATGCCGACGAACCGGACCACCGTCCTGAACCGCTACAACGCGCTCTGGACCCAGATCGCCGCGGCGTTCCGGGACGCCTCACCGAGGCTGCACTTCGAGAGCGTCAACGAGCCGCAGTTCGCCAACAGCTCCGGGGACGCCCAGAACGCGCAACTGCTCAACGAGCTGAACGGCAACTTCCACCGGATCGTGCGCGCCTCCGGCGGCAACAACGCCACCCGGATGCTGGTCCTGCCGACCCTGCACACCTCGGCCGACCAGCCCCGCGTCAACGAACTGGCCACCACCATCAGCCAGCTCAACGACCGCAACCTGATCGCCACCGTGCACTTCTACGGCTACTGGCCGTTCAGCGTCAACGTCGCCGGCGGCACCCGCTTCGACGCGACCACCCAGCAGGACCTGACCGACGCCTTCGACCGGGTGTACAACGCCTTCGTCACCCGGGGCATCCCGGTGGTCATCGGCGAGTACGGGCTGCTCGGCTTCGACCGGCACACCGGCACCATCCAGCAGGGCGAGAAGCTCAAGTTCTTCGAGTTCCTCGGCCACTACGCTCGCAGCAGGCAGATCACCACCCAGCTCTGGGACAACGGCCAGCACTTCAACCGGACCACCTTCCAGTGGCGCGACGCGGAGCTGTTCGCCCAGATCAAGTCGAGTTGGACCACCCGGTCCGGAACGGCCTCGTCCGACCAGGTGTACGTGCCGCGTGCCGGCTCGATCACCGCCAAGTCGCTCACCCTGAACCTGAACGGCACCATCTTCCAAGGGCTGCGCCAGGGCAGCACCAACCTGGTGCAGGGCACCGACTACACCGTCTCCGGCAACCAGCTCACCATCACCGCGAGCGCGCTGACCCGACTGGTCGGCAGTCGGGCGTACGGCGTCAATGCCAGCCTTCAGGCACGGTTCTCGGCCGGCGTCCCGTGGCGGATCGACGTGATCACCTACGACACGCCGGTGCTGTCCAACGCCACCGGATCCACCGGCTCGTTCGCCGTCCCGACCCAGTTCCGCGGCGACCAGCTCGCCACCATGGAGGCGAAGTACGCCGACGGCAGCAACGCCGGCCCGCACAACTGGACGTCGTTCAAGGAGTTCGACGTCACCTTCGCCCCCGACTACACCGGCAACCGGATCAGCCTGACCTCCACCTTCTTCGGTGAGGTACGCGACGCCGCCCCGGTCACCCTCACCTTCCATTTCTGGAGCGGTGCACAGGTGACCTACCGCGTCACGAAGTCCGGCAGCAGCGTCACCGGCGTCACCGGCTGACCCGCCCGCGCCACCGGCCGCCCCCGGGTGGCCGGTGGCGCCCGGCCGTCATGATGGACTCATGATCCGATTCGTGCTGAACGTGCTGTGGCTCATCTTCGGCGGCGGCCTCGTGCTGGCGATCGGCTACGGCATCGCCGCGCTGATCTGCTTCGTACTCATCGTCACCATCCCGTTCGGGGTCGCGTCGCTGCGGCTGGCGTCGTACTCTCTGTGGCCCTTCGGCCGCACCCTGGTACCCAAGCCCGGCGTCGGCGTGGCCTCCGGCATCGCCAACGTCATCTGGGTGGTCCTGGCCGGCTGGTGGCTCGCCCTGTCCCACATCGTCGCCGGCGTCAGCCTCTGCCTCACCATCATCGGGATCCCGTTCGGCGTGGCCAACTTCAAGCTCGTCCCGGCCGCGATCTGGCCGCTGGGCCAGGAAGTGGTACCCGCGCCGTAGCCCACCGCGTTCCGCCGGGGGTCACCACCGGCCGTCCGCGCGCAGCACCTGCTCGCCGCTGACGTAGAGGTCGTCCGCGGCCAGCAGCAGCAGTCGGACGACCTCCGCGGCGACCTGCTCCGGCTGGGCGTACACCTCGTCGAGGAACTCGGCGCCGGCGCGCTCCTGCAGGCGCGTCGGCATCGGTCCGGGATGCAGCTGCATCACCTTGACCCGGTTGCTGCGCTGGGCCTCGGCCACCGACTCGACCAGGCTGGTGCCGTAGCTCTTGGTGGCCCGGTAGACCGGGATGCCCGGCCGCGACCTGGTCACCGCCAGCGCCCCGACGTACACCACGTTGCCCTGGCCCTGCCGGGTCAGGTGGTGCAGCGCCTCCTTGAGCACGTACGTCGTGCCGAGCACATTGACCTCCACGGCCCGCCGGATGCGCTCCGGGTTCAGGTCGAGCAGGTCACCCCCGGCCCACACCGAGGCGCAGTCGGCCACCCCGCCGATCACGCCGTACCGTTCGACCACCCCCGCGAACAACTCCCGCACCTGCTCGTAGGAGGTGATGTCGCAGGCCGCCCCGGGACAGTCCAGCTCGTCGGCCACCGCCGCGACCTCCCACGGCTCGTCGCCGACGACCACCACCCGATGCCTGCCGAGCAACCGGCGGGCGACGGCGAGTCCGAGCCCGCTCGTGCCACCCACCACCACGAAGGTTCCGCCAGCCATGATCCTCACCGCCTCACCGGAGCGGGCGCTGCCTTCCCACTTGTGCGGCCCTCACACCCGCCCCCGGCTGCTGGGCGTTCGACCGCCAGGGTCCGGCCGCACGCCTGCCGACCCGCCCCCCGCATGGATTCGTGGGCGACGGGATCGAAGACCGCGACCAATCTCGAAGTGGCACCGCAGGCGATGTGACGCCGCGGTGCCCGGACGGGACTGACATCCGCCGGGGCGGGTATGCGCGCCCGCGTGACGGAGTGCAGGCCGGAGGCGGAAAGGGCAGGTCCGGGCGCTGGTGGGTCGACGAGGCCGGCGCTCCGCCGCACCGACGGCGGACGGCTGGCCGGCCGGATCCGGCCCTCCGTGCCGGGCCGGGACAGCACCGGCCGGGTGGTGGTGGTCTCGGCGGACATCGGGGCCGGCCACGACGCCGCCGCGGACGAACTGTCGCACCGGCTGACCGGCCGGGGCCTGCGGGTGGACCGGCTGAACTTCCTGTCGCTGCTCCCCCGGCCGCTGAACACCACGGTCCGGGAGACCTACCGGGGCATGCTGCGCTGGTTGCCGTGGTGCTACGACGCGCTGTTCAGCGCGACCGGGCGGTCGCCGTCGTCGGTGGAGCTGCTCCGCGCCACGCTGCGCCCGGCGGTCCGCCGGATGCTGGGCCGGCTGCCACTGGACACCCGGGCCGTGGTGACGACCTTCCCGTTCGCCAACCAGCTCCTCGGGCCGATGCGGACCGCCGGGCTGATCAGCGCGCCGCTGGTCACGTACGTGACCGACTTCGCCGTGCACCCGACGTGGATCTCACGCGGCGTGGATCTGTACTGCGTCGTGCACGAGCTCTCCCGGCAACAGGCCGTGGCCGGCGGCGCGGGTGGCCCGGTGCGGGTGGTCCGTCCGCTGGTGAACGCCCGCTTCGCGGCACCGGCCGAGCTGAGCACCCGGGCTGCCCGCCAACGCTTCGGGCTGCCCGAACAGGCCCGGCTGGCGTTGATCGTCGCCGGTTCCTGGGGCATCGGCGACGTGGCGCGGACCGCGGCGGAGGTGCTGGCCACCGGCTGCGCCGAGCCCGTCGTGGTGTGCGGGCGCAACGAACGGCTCTACCGCCGGCTCCGGCGCTTCCCCGGGCACGTGCTCGGCTGGGTCGACGACATGCCCACCCTGATGCGCGCCGCGGACGTCGTGGTGGAGAACGCGGGCGGCCTCACCTGCCAGGAGGCGCTCGCCTCCGGCCGGCCCACGATCACCTACCGGCCCATCCCCGGGCACGGCCGAGCCAACGCCGCCGTGCTCAGCCGCTCCGCGCTGACCAGCTACATCGCCTACCCGCAGCGGCTGCGCCCGACGCTGACCGAGCTGATGGCGCGGGCCGGGGACGCCGGCGCCCGCCCGGACGACCGGGTCGACATGGCCTCCGTCGTCGCCGAGGCCATCCCGCCGGTGAGGTGGGGATGGCCGGGTTGAAGCGCAGCCGACGCCGGGATCTGCTGCGCGGCGGCGCACTGGTCACCTTCGGGGCCGGGCTCGGGGTGGTCGGCTTCGCCGAGGCGGCGGATGTGGCCGACCGCAAGCTGCCGCTACGCGGCGGTGCGGCGAGCGCGGTGGTGCCGGGGCATCCCGAGCTGCTGGGCGGCGGCCGGCTGGAGATGAACTGGATGGTCCGGACGGAGCGCAAGCTCGTCGCGCTCACCTTCGACGACGGGCCGGGGCCCAACTGGACTCCGATGGTTCTCGACACCCTGCATCAGCACAGCGTGCCGGCCACCTTCTTCATGGTCGGCGAGCGGGCCCGCAAGCACGGCGAGCTGGTCCGCGGCCGGCTCGCCGGGCACGAGGTGGGCAGCCACAGCTGGGCACACCACGATCTGGCCCGGCTCTCCTACGAGGAGGCGTGCGAGGACCTGGCGCGTACCCACCGGGAGTTGGTGGCGGTTACCGGGCAGGAGCCACGACTGCTGCGCCCCCCGTACGGCCACCTGGCCGGCAGCACCACGGCGGCGGCCGTCCGGATGGGGTACCAGGTGGTGCTCTGGTCGCAGCAGATGCAGGAGGCGGAGTTCCCCGGCGACCCGGCCGGGCAGGCGCGGCGGATCGTCGCCGACGTGCAACCCGGCACCATCCTCCTCGCCCACGACGTGGGTGGGAAGCAACGTCTGGTCTCCCTGCGCGCGTTGCCCGAGATCATCGACCAGCTGCGGGCGCGCGGCTACGAGTTCGTCACGGTGTCGCAGCTGCTGGCGGTCCGGCATTGACGAGCCCGCCGCGGGCGCGGACGTGGTGACAAGCAGGTGGTGGCGTCAGCGGATGTTCGCGGTGTGGCCGAGGGAGTAACGGCCGGGCTGCGGCCAGATGGTCAGGCCGTGCGGTCCCCGGCCCACCGGGATCCGGGCCAGCAGCTTGCCGTCCTGGGTGCCGATCACGTAGACCTCGTGGTGGTAGCGGCCGGACAGCCACAGCTTGCTGCCGTCGGCGGACAGTCCACCCATGTCCGGGCTGCCGCCGCCGGGGATCTTCCAGGTCGCGGTCGGCTTGAGGGTGGCCAGGTCGAGGACGGTGATGCTGCCGGCGTCCCGGTTGGTGACGTAGGCGAGCCTGCTGTCCCGGCTGAAGTAGATGCCGTGCGCGCCCCGGCCGGTGGGGATGAAGCCGGTCTGCCGGGTGGCCTGGGCGTCGAAGACGTACACGCCGTGGGCGTGCATGTCGGCGACCAGGAAGTGCTGCCCGTCCGGGGTGAGCCGGGTGTCCTGCGGCATCCCGTCGGAGGTCTCGGTCAGGGTGAACTCCCGCAGCTTGTCGAGGCTGGCGGTGTCCAGCACGATCATCCGGTTGGCGAACTCGCAGCTGAACAACATGATCTTGCCGTCGGCCGAGTAGTCCATGTGGTTGATGCCCGCGCACTCCGGATACCGCTTCGAGCGCACCCGCTTCCAGTTGCTCAGGTCGTAGAAGTCCAGCCGCTGGTACGCCTCGGCGACCACGATCGCCTGCTTGCCTTCGGGAGTGAAGTAGAGGTTGTAGACGTCCTCCAGCATCCGGAACTCGCCGGGCTTGCCGGTGCGGGGGTCGATCGGCACGAGCCCGCCGTCCGGGATCTTGCTGGAGGCGACGTACAGCGTCCGCAGGTCGTACGACGGCACCACGTGCTGCGGCTCGGGGCCGCCCGGGAAGGTGTCCACCACCTTGTACGTGTTCGGGTCGATCACCGACACGTCGTTGCTCTGCGTGTTCGGCACGTAGACCAGGGCCTTGTCGTCGCGTACCTGGTCGGCCAGCATGTCGGCGCCGGCCCCCGCGTACACGTCGCCCGCCCGTGGGTAGGCCGGCATTCCCGCGAGCAGGGGGCCGAACGGTGACGGGCTGGCGGCCGGCGAAGTCGGGGGTGGCGGTCGCCGCTCCTCGGCGGCGGTGCAGCCGCTGCCGGCGAGCAGCAGCACCACGAGGGCAATCCTCCTATTTCGCCTCATTCCGGCATTTTAGGCGTCGTTTCCGTGGGCCCGGTCAGCTATCCCTAACGGGGGACGCTCACAGCAGGTGTCGGCGGGTCAGCATGCGCAGCGCGACGTAGCCGATCGGGGCGGGTATCCAGAACGTCGCGAGCCGGTAGATCAGCACACCGGCGACGGCGGTGTCGATCGGCACGCCGTAGAGCAGCAGCCCGG
Source organism: Micromonospora sp. NPDC051296 (assembly GCF_040682255.1). Classification (NCBI taxonomy): domain Bacteria; kingdom Bacillati; phylum Actinomycetota; class Actinomycetes; order Micromonosporales; family Micromonosporaceae; genus Micromonospora; species Micromonospora sp. NPDC051296. The sequence continues at coordinate 12,154 of NZ_JBFBAO010000059.1, forward strand.
AGACCAGGGCCGCCTCGGTGGCGCCCAGGCCGCCCGGCGTGGGCGCGGCGGAGGCGACGCCCTCCCCGACCACACAGACCAGGATCACCGGCGGCAGCAGCGCGAGACTGACCGGTTGACCGACCGCGAGCAACCCGAAGTAGAGGCTGAGGCCGTAGGCGAGGGTGAGCGCCACGGCCGACACGACCAGCCGGGTCAGCCGGTGCTGGTGGGTCAGGGCCTGCAGCGCGCCGACGCTCTGCCGGGCCACGGTGCGGCCGCGATGGCGCAGGCGCGGCACCGAGAGCACCGCCGTGGCGGCCAGCAGGACCACCACGACCCCGAGCAGCAACGGCAGCGCCTTGCCGGTGGCGGCGTGTTCGACGGTACGGGTGGGCTGGCGCGCGAAGGGCAGCAGCACGGGCAGCAGCAGCGCGACCGACACCACCCCGGCCGTCCGGGAAACCGCCACCACGGTGGCCGACTCGGCGGCGTTGAACCCCTTCTGGTGCAGGTAGCGCAGGCTCAGCGCGGCACCACCGACGCTGCCCGGAGCGAGCCGGTTGGCGAACGAAGCGGCCACCTGCACGATGTTGGCCTCCCCTAACGGGATCCGGTTGGCGGCGGCCAGGCGCAGCACGAGCGCGCTGAGCAGATAGGTGGCGACCGAGCCGAGAGCGGTCGCGACGAGCGCCAGCGGATGCGCGTGAACCATCAGGTGCAGCGCGGTGCGTACCTCGCCGACCTGCGGCAGCAGGACGTACACCAGCAGGCCGAGCGCGACCAGCAGCAGGATGCCGCGCGGGGAGATCCGCACCACCCGGGCCAGCCGCGGCTCGCGCTGCGGGCAGCGGTGCAGGATCTCCTCGCGGACCTGCTCCAGCAGGCCAGGGGTCCGGCGCAGGGCGTCGCGGCCGGCCCGGGAAACGACCGGCCGTTGCAGGTACGGCAGGCTGTCCGCGACCTGCGCGGCACCGATCTCGTCCATCGCGGTGCCGACCGCGGTCGCCGGATCGACCCGGCCGGCGAGCGTGACCAGCAGTTCGACGAGGTCCCGGGCCTGTTGGTCGGCCGGGGCGCCGTCGACGCCGAACCCGAAGTCGACCAGGTGGACGACGTGGCCGCCGACCAGGATGTTGGCCGCACGCAGGTCCCGGTGGGCGATGCCGGCCCGGTGCAGCCGCGCCACCTGCCGGCACACGTCCGCCACCGCCGCGACCGGCAACGGCCCGACGGTCGAGTCCAGCGGGGCGGCGTCGACGAACTCCTGCACCAGCACGGCGTCACCGTCGGGCAGCGTGGCGGTCGTGACCACCGCCGGAACGCGGACGCCCGCCCGCTCCGCCAGCAGGGTCAGGTACGTCTCGTGGTCGCTCTGCTGCTTGGCGCTCAGGTAGGGCGGCTCGTCGGCGACGTGCCGATAGCGCAGCCGTCGGTAGAGCTTGTACGCCCAGTCCGCGTCGCGCTGCTGCCCGCCGGTCACCTTGACGAACAGCCGCCGCCCGTCGGCGGTGACCGCCAGCCACGGCCACGAACCACGGGCGTCGCCGGTCAGCGGCTCCAGGCGTACCACGTCGAAGCCTCGGTGCCGCAGCACCCGGCGCAGGCCGCCGGCGGACCGTTCCGGGCCGACGTCCCCGACCATCAGCCGGGTCAGGCACACCGCGAACCAGCCGACCAGCACCCCACCGATGGTGTCGACGGGCAGGTGCGCGCCGACGTGTATCCGCGCCACGGCGACCAGGAAGATGACCACCCACAGCAGGCGGTGCCAGCGGGGCCCGACGGCACGCGCCGCCACCAGGGCCAGGGCGGTGGTGACCGCGACATGCCCAGAGGGATAACCCAGCCCACCGGTGATCGTGTCGTGCAGCGTGACGTCGGCCAGCAGGGCCGCCGGCCGCTGCCGGGCCACCGCGGCCTTGTTGGCGAGCGCCAGCCAGTACGCCAGGTTGCCGGCCAGCAGCAGGTCCCGCGCCAGCGCGTACCGGCGCAGCAGGCCGGCGAGGGCGGCGCTGGCGAACACCGCGAGGTACGAGCCGACCTGCATGATCACGACCAGCACCGGTGTCACGCCGGAAGGCAGGCGATTGAGCAGGGTGAACAGGTCCCGCTCCCACGCCGCGACCGGATGGTGGCGTACCAGCAGGCTCACCGCCACCAGCAGACCGGCCGAGACGGCCAGGCTGACCAGCAATGCCGGCGACGGGCGGTGCGTCCGGGATACCACCAGTCCTCGCCTTTCCCGGAGGCGGTCGTGGGCCTGCTGTCGAGTCGAACCCTACGGGCTCGCCCGGTGCCACTCGGCGGTTTTCCGCCGTTCAATCGGGGGTCCCGGGCCGGCGGGAACGCCACAATCAGAGGATGGACCGGGTGCTGGCCGTGATCACCGGGCTGCCGCCGGTGGTCGTGCTGGCGCTGGTGTTCCTCCTGCCCGCGTTGGAGTCCTCGACGTTGCTGGGGCTGGTCGTGCCCGGCGAGACCGCGGTGCTGGTCGGCGGGGTGGTGGCGCACGGCAGCGGGCTGCCGCTGTGGGCGGTGATCGCCGCCGCGGCGGCCGGCGCGTGCATCGGTGATCAGATCGGCTACCTGCTGGGACGGCGCTACGGGCCGTCGGTGCTGGCCCGCGCGCCCGCCGTGGCGCGCCGCCACATGGACCTCGACCGGGCGCAGCGCCTGGTGTCCAGCCGGGGCGCCGCGGCGGTGGTGGTCGGCCGGTGGGTGGCCGTGTTACGGACGGTGGTCCCGATCATCGCCGGGGCCAGCGGCCTGCGCCGGGCCGCGTTCGGCTGGGCGAACGTGGCCGGCGGGCTGGTGTGGGCGACGGCGGTGTCGCTGCTGGGCTACTTCGGTGCGGCATCCATCCACTACGTGGAACGGGAGTTGGGCATCGGCACGCACGCCCTGCTCGCCGTGGTCCTGCTCGCCGCGGTGCTGGCGCTGTGGCGCCGCCACCGGGCGCGCCGCGCCCGCCAGGACCACTGACCGATAGCGGCAACCGCCCGCGCGGCATGGCTCCACGTCGGTAGCGTCAGAGCTGCGCCGGGCGTGCCGGCACCGCCGCGAGGCTGCGGAGGGTGGGTGGGGGAACGGTTCGGGCCGCAGGGCCGTACCAAGGCGTTCTGGGCTGGTCAGCTGTCTGAGGCACTGGCCGTGGTCGGCGCCCCGTCGCAGGGGCTGACCGGCGAGCAGGCCGCGCGGCTGCTGCGCGAGCGCGGCCCCAACCGGGTCACCGTGGCCCGCCGCCGCGGCTGGCGCCTGCTGCTGGCCCAGTTCACCAACCCGATCATCCTGATCCTCGTCGCCGCGACGGTGCTGTCGATGGCCGTCGGCGACCTCATCGACGGCGCGATCATCCTCGCCATCGTGGCCGCCAGCGGCGGGCTGGGGTTCTGGCAGGAACGCGCCGCCGGGCGGGCCGTCGACGCGCTGCAGGCCCGGGTGCGGGTGGCCGTCGAGGTGGTCCGCGACGGCCACCCGGTGTCCGTGCCCGTCGAGGAGGTGGTGGTCGGCGACCTGGTGCTGCTGCACGCCGGTGACGTGGTGCCCGCCGACTGCCGGGTCGTCGACGCCCAACGGTTGCAGGTCGACCAGGCCGCGTTGACCGGGGAATCCTTCCCCGTCGAAAAGACCCCGGACGCCACGCCCGCCGAGGCGAACCTGGGCGGGCGGACCAACGCCCTGTGGATGGGTACGCACCTGGTCAGCGGCACCGGCCGGGCGGTGGTCATGCAGACCGGTCGGGACACCGCGTTCGCCGAGGTGGCCGCGCGGGTCGCCGCCCGGCCCGCCGCCACCGGCTTCCAGCGGGGGCTGACCCGCTTCGGCCTGCTGCTGGTCCGGATCATGGTGGTGCTGCTGGTCGGCATCGGAGTCGCGAACCTGCTGATGGGCCGGCCGGTCATCGACTCCCTGCTGTTCTCCCTGGCCCTCGCCGTCGGTCTGACCCCGCAGTTGCTCCCGGCGATCGTCGCGGTCAGCCTCTCCGCCGGGGCCCGGGTGATGGCGGCGCACCGGGTCATCGTCAAACGCCTCGAAGCCATCGAGGACTTCGGTGCCATGACCGTGCTGCTGACGGACAAGACCGGCACCCTCACCGCCGGCTGCGTGACGCTCACCGCCAGCCTGTCCGTCGACGGCGAGCCCGACGACGAGGCGGCCCGCCTGGCCCGGCTCAACGCCGGTCTGCAACGGGGCTTCACCAACCCAATGGACACCGCGATCATGGCCGGGCAGCCGCCGGCCGACCCGGCCCGCCGGCTCGCCGAGGTCCCGTACGACTTCAGCCGCCAGCGCCTGTCCCTGCTGGTCGACGACGGCGGCACCGCCACCCTGATCACCAAGGGCTCGCTGGCCGCCGTGCTGGACGTGTGCACCACGGCCCGCACCGGCGGCGGCGTCGTGCCGCTCGACGAGGTCCGCGACCGCGTCCAGCGGCGGTTCACCGAGCTGAGTGACCGCGGCAACCGCGTCCTCGGCCTGGCCGCGCGAGCGCTGCCCGGGGCGCGTACCGCCACCGTCGACGACGAGACCCAGATGACCCTCGTCGGACTCCTCGCCTTTCAGGACCCGCCCAAGCCGGACGCCGCCGAGGCGATCGACCGGCTCACCGGCATGGGCATCGCCGTCCGGCTGATCACCGGCGACAACCGGCACGCCGCCGCGCACATCGCCGGGAAGGTCGGTCTCACCGGCGAACCGATGCTCGGCACCGAGATCGCCGGCTGCGCCGATGCGGAGCTGCCCGACCGGATCGCCGGCACCAACGTGTTCGCCGAGGTCGACCCGGTGCAGAAGGAACGCGTGCTGACCGCGCTGCGCGCCCGCGGCGCGGTCGTCGGGTTCATCGGCGACGGCATCAACGACTCCCCCGCCCTGCACGCCGCCGACGTCGGCATCTCCGTCGACACCGCCGTCGACGTCGCGAAGCAGGCCGCCGCGATCGTCCTGCTGGAAAAGGATCTCAACGTCGTCGCCGACGGCGTCCGGCTCGGCCGGCAGACCTTCACCAACACCCTCAAGTACATCCGGGTCAACACCAGCGCCTCCTTCGGCAACGTGGTCAGCATGAGCGTCGCCACCCTGCTCCTGCCGTTCCTGCCGCTGCTGCCCCGTCAGGTCCTGCTGTTGAACTTCCTCTCCGACATCCCGTACATCACCATCTCCACCGACCATGCCGACCCGGAGCAGCTACAACGTCCCCGTACCGTCGACGTCCGGGCGATCCGCCGGTTCATGCTGGTCTACGGATCCATCAGCATCGCCGTCGATCTCGCCGCGCTCGCCGTGCTGCACTGGTTCTGGCATGCCCCCACCGACGTCTTCCGCGCCGCGTGGTTCATCCAGTTCACCGCGACCGAGATCATCGTCCTGATGGTGCTGCGCACCAACCGCAGCTTCCTGCGCAGCCGGCCGTCCACGCCGCTGCTCGCCACCGGGGCGTTGCTCATCGCGGTCACCGTCGCGCTGCCCTTCACCCCGCTGGCCGCGCCGCTGGGGCTCGCCCCGCCGCCGTTACCGATCCTGGCCACGCTCGCCGTGCTCACCGTCGCGTATGTCGTCACCAACGAACTCGTCAAGCGGTGGATCCCGCCCGACCCGGTGACCGCCGCGCCGAAGCACCGGTTCAGGCTGCACCGACGAGCGCTTCGCTGAGCGCGCCGGCTCGCGGTGGGCCGCCGTAGTCCCGATGTCCTAACCCGACACGGGTTGGTGCTGTGCCCAGGTGACCGCGATGTCGTGGTCCAGCGCCAGCGGGAAGGCATCCGCCTCCCGCTCGACGGCCACCCGGACCGCGTCGTCGACCTCGGCCCAGGTGCTGATCTCGACCCGGTGCCCGCGTCGGCGCCAGGTGCCGCGCAGTTCCCCGTCGACCAGCAGGGCGCCGGGTTGCACGGTACCGGCGGGCCAGATCGCCGCACGGTGCGCGGCCACCGGCACCAGCAGCTCGCGGTCGGCGGCGAGCAGATAGGGGTCGCCGGGCGGCAGCATGCGTACGCCGCCGGCCTGGGGCGCGTCGACCAGGGCGGCCCGGTCGGCGTCGAGGATCGCCTGGCCGCCCCGGCCCATCACGGTCACCTCCGCCAGTTCGTCGGCCAGGGCGTGCCAGCTCTCGCGGGCGTCACCAATGGACAGTCCCGCCCACCGGGCGAACCCGTGCACCGGGGCCGGCCCGAGCGCGCCGAGGAACCGACGCAGCAGTTCGCGGCGCGCCTCGTCCGGGTCGACCCGCGGCGGGTCGGCAACCCGCACCAGGGTGTCCCGGCCGTCCCAGCGGAGCCGGAGCCGGCCGGTGGTGCACGCCAGCAGGAGCCGCTCGACCCGGTTCCCGACCGCACCGAGCAGCTCGCGTTTGCGGACCTGGCCCGAGCCGATCGCGTCCCGTACCGCGTCGGCCGCCTCGTACGCCGCCTGCCGTTTCCGGCCGTCGCCGGGTAGCAGGCCGAGGGTGAAGACCGCGACGTCGGCCTCGGCGACCACGTACACCGCCCCACGCGGCCCCCAGACCTGGGTGAACGCGGGGTCGTCCCAGTCGTCCGGGCCGACCCCGCCGGCCCGAGCGTGCAGCGACAGAACCGCCGAGCGGGGCGCGCCGTCCGGCAGGCCGCATCGCGCCGCCCGGTGGCGTGACCCGGCGGGCAGCCGGCGGTGCAGGTGCTGCGCGCGCACCCGGAACGCGATGACGTCCTCCCGGCGCACCGAGGCGGCCCCCATCAGCTCGACCTGCCCACGATCGGATGCTGTACCCGCACCGGCTCCCTCCTCGCCCTCGTCGCACCGTACGCGACCATCAGGTCCAGCGCCGGACCGCCTCGGCGACCGGTAGTGACTAGGTCCTTGAACGTTGCTCGGGTAATCCGTCAGCCTTGGGGATCCGTCGGGTCGTCTGATGGAGTCGCGGGGTGGGGCCGAACGTTCTCGGCGCTCGTTGCTGGTGCTGGTGGAGCGGCGTCGCCTCTGGGCACCGGTCGGGGGCCAGGCTCGGGTAGGCACCCGGCCTGCGCTGGTCGGCGTGGGTGTAGTGGACGGTGCCCGGTTGCGGGTCGCCCTCGTCACCGGGGCCAACCACGGCATCGGCGCGGCCACCGCGGTCGCGCTGGCCCCGCAGGGCACCGCGGTGCTGGTCACCTACCTGCGGTTGGACGACCCGCCGGATCCGGGCATCCCGGAGACGTACCGGCCGACACGTTCAAGCCTGCCGTCAGCGACCGGCACGGCCGCACGGTGCGGCCGGTGAGCCCCGAGTCGTTCGACGCCCAGTTCGCGGTGGACGCCCAAGCCGGTGCGCTGCTGATCGCCGAGTTCGCCCGCCGAAACATCGCCGCCGAGGATGACTGCCGCTCACGAACCCCCGTTAGAGCAGCGTGGACCAGTAGTCCCAGAAGCGGTACAGGATGGCGGCCAGGAGCACCGCGTACCAGGCGACCAGGACGACGCTGTGATAGCTGGCGACCCCGGCGAGCCGGGCCAGCGGGGACGACGGCGGAATCCGGCGGAGGTTGTGCAGGGTGGTGTAGAGGAAGATCGCGATGGTCACCACCCAGACCGCCATGCAGTACGGGCACAGCGCCGAGATGACGTAGAGGCTCTGGTAGATCAGCCAGTGCACGAAGACCACGCCGAAGGTGGCGCCGGCCTGGAGGCCGAGCCAGAACCAGCGGGGTAGCCGCACGCCAGCGAGGAGGATGACGCCGAGGGTGGTGACCACGGCGAATCCGGCGATGCCGAGCAGCGGGTTGGGGATGCCGAAGGCGGCGGCCTGCGGTGTGGTCATCACCGAGCCGCAGGAGAGGATCGGGTTGATGCTGCACGTCGGCACGTAGTCGGCGTCGGACAGCAGATTGATCTTCTCGACGGTGAGGGTGCCCGCGGCGAGCAGGCCGATGCCGCCGCCGATGGCCAGCACCCATGCGGTGACCCGGGCAAGGAATCCCGTCTCCGGGGCGTTCGCGTCCGAACGGCGGTCCAGGGTGGCGGTCATCCGGCGAGCGCGGCGTCGATGGCGGCGACCAGGTCCCCCTGGGTACGCACCTGGGTCAGCTGGCGACCGTTGAGGAAGAACGTCGGGGTGCCCTGCACGCCGGCGCTCTCGCCGTCGGCCTTGTCCCTGTCCACCCGGGCCGCGGTGGCCGGATCGTCGAGGTCGCGCTGGAACCGGTCCAGGTCGAGGCCGAGGGTACGGGCGTAGCCGACGAAAGTCTCGGTCTGCGGCGTGCGCTGATGCCCCCAGGCGTCCTGGTTCTCGAAGAGCACGGTGTACATCTCGGCGAACCGGTCCTGGTTGGCCGCGGCCTGGGCGGCGCGGGCGGCCAGCTCCGCGTTGGGGTGGCTGGGGATCGGGAAGTACCGCACGACGAAGGTGATCCGGTCCTGGTAGGTGGCCAGGATCTCCTTGATCGCCGGGTACGCGGCGGCGCACGACTCGCATTCGAAGTCGAGGAACTCCACCAGGGTGACCCGGCCGTCGGCGGCGGTGGAGAGCCGGTGGCTGTCGTCCCGGACCAGCACCGCCGGGTCGACGCCCTCGCCGGTGTCCCCGGCGGCGGTGCTCGGGGCGTTGTTCCGGTTGTAGGTCATCAGGCCGAGCATGACGAGGATCACCACCAGAATCATCGCCAGGGTCAGTCGGGTGTTCCTCGTCATGTGGGCGTCAACCTTCTCTGTGGGGGCGATCAATGCTGTACCGACCAACTGTCAGCTTGCTGGGAGCCGGCGGGCGGGCAGTGCGGCCGGGTCGGGCCCGGCGGAGGTGGGGGCTTATCCGCGCACCTGGCGGTCGCGTTCGGCCAGCTCGGCGAGCATCCGGTTGTACGCGGCCAGTTCGGCGTCCTCGCGTCCCTCCGCCTCGGCGCGGTCGGCGGCCCGGTCTCGACGGCGCGCCTCCCGTTGGTCGGCCTGTATCCACTGGTAGAGCAGCGCCCCCATGACGATCACCGTGGGCAGTTCGCCGAAGGACCAGGCGATGCCACCGGCGGCGCGCTGGTCCTCCAGCGGCGTCGGCCCCCACGGTCGGGCCAGCGCGGTCCACCAGTCGGCGGCCAGCACGGTGGACGACTGCATGAGCGCGACCCCGAGGAAGGCGTGCAGCACCATGCTGATCAACACCAGGATCATCTTGAGCGGGTGCGGGACGCGGCGCGGGGCCGGGTCGATGCCGATGACGGCCCAGAAGAAGAGGTACCCGACGCCGAGGAAGTGGGCCACCATGGCCAGGTGGGCCGCGTGCGAGCGGACCGCCAGCTCGTACAGGCCGGTGAAGTACAGCACGTACAGGCTGGCCACGTAGAGGGCCAGTGCCACCACCGGATGGGTCAACGCGCGGGTCACCCGGGAGTGCAGGGCGGCCTGGAGCCATTCGCGGGGGCCCGGCCAGCGCGGGGCCGTCGAGGGTCGCAGCGCGCGCAGCGCCAGAGTGATCGGCCCGGCGAGGACCAGCAGGATCGGCGCCACCATCATCAGTAGCAGGTGCTGCACCATGTGCACGGCGAACAGCACCGGCCCGTAGCGGGCCAGCCCGCTGGAGGTGGCGATGATGATCACCGCGCAGCCGGCCAACCACAGGGCGGTGCGGGCCGGCGGCCAGGCGTCGCCGCGCCGCCAGAGTCGCCACACCCCGGCGACGTAGAGTCCGGCCGCGACCAGGGCGACAGTGATGATCAGTGGTTCCGGTAGCCAGAGCCGGGCCACCGTCTCGACGCTGAGCGCCGGGGGCATCGGGAAGCCCAGCAGTGCGGTGGCCGGGTCCTCCTCGACCCCGCCGACCGGGGCCGGCGTACGCGACAACGCCACGGCGGTACCCACCGCGGCGGCGAAGAGCAGCGTCTCCACCACCGCGACCCGCAGGAACGGGCCGCGCCGGCCCGCGGTGAGGGCGGGGATCGCCCGGCGGCGGTGCAGCAGCCCGGTCACCCCGATCGCGACGAGCACGGCGGTCTTGACCAGCAGCAATTGCCCGTAGCGGGTGCCGGTCAGGTCGGCCGGGCCGGTCAGCCGTACGCCCGCCGACAGCAACCCGGACGCGCCGACCGCGACCAGGCAGGCCAGCGCCAGGGGCGCGAACCGGCGCACGGCGACGGTGAGGTCGGCGGTGCCGCCCCGGGCGGTGACCGCCAGGGCGAACAGGCCACCGGCCCACACGGTGACCGGCACCACGTGCAGCAGCAGGCCGGACACGGCCAGCTGGTGGTTGCTGGCCGACGCGGCATGCCCGGTGAAGACCGGCGGCACCAGCGCCGCCAGCGCGGTCAGCAGCGCCACCACCGCCCCGGCGGGACGCAGACTCCGCGCCGCGATCACCGCCGTGACCAGCGTGAGCGCGCCGCTCAGGGCCAGTGCCTGTCCCAGCGGCACGGTGAGGGCGAAGTTCAGCACCGCGCGGACCGACAGCACCTGCGCGGCGGGCAGCCCGAACAGGTCGACCAGGGTGTAGCAGAGCGCGACCGCGGCGGCCACCGACCACAGGGCCGCGGTCAGCGCGGCGGCGCGCAGCCGGCGGTAGCCCAGCACGGACAGCCGGCCGCCGTCGTCGCGCGGGGACAGGATGGCGACCGCCAGCAGCAGCCCGACGGTGGTCACCGCCCCGATCTGCATGCCGAGCCGGGCGGCCGGCAGCAGCCACGTCGTGGTCGGGCCCGGGTCGGGCAGCCCGGGTGGGGTCGGCTGAACGCTGCCGCCGCCCCACCAGAGCAGCGCCGCCCCGACCCCGGTCGCGACCAGGACCGTGGCCGCGGGCACCAGGACCGGTCGGCGCAGGAGGGTCACCATTGCGCACCGCCGCAGACGCCATCGGCGTCCTGCGGCTCGACCTGGAGGGTGGCGTGCTCGATGGCGAACCGGTCGTGCAGCACCCGCCGGGCGGTGGCCAGCACCTCGGCGAGGTCCGCGCCGGCGCCGAGGGTCAGGTGCGCCGAGGCCACCTCCATACCGGAGGTCAGCGTCCACACGTGCAGGTCGTGTACGTCGGCGACACCGTCGACCGCGCGCAGCCCGTCGCGGACCTCGGCGACGTCCACGTGCGGCGGCGCGGCCTGCACGAGGACCCGCAGGGCCGCGCGGCCCAGCTTGTAGGTGCGCGGCAGGATGAACAGGCCGACGGCCACCGCGATGATCGGGTCCGCGTACCACCAGTCGGTGACCGCGATCACGCCAGCCGCGACGATCACGCCGACCGAGGCGAACAGGTCGCCGAGGACCTCCAGGTAGGCGCCGCGCACGTTCAGGCTCTCCTGCGAGCCGGAGCGCAGCAGCAGGAACGCCACGATGTTCGCCACCAGGCCCGCGAGGGCCACCGCCAGCATCGGGCCGGCCAGCACCTCCGGCGGTTCGCCGAGTCGCCGTACCGCCTCCACCAGCACGTAGAGGGCCACGCCGAACAGCAGCACCGCGTTCGCCAGGGCCGCCAGGACCTCCATCCGGTACAGGCCGAAGGTGCGCTGGCCGTCGCGGGACGCTCTGCTCGCCGCGGTGATCGCCGCGAGTGCCATGCCGATGCCGAGCACGTCGGTGAACATGTGGCCGGCGTCCGACAGCAGTGCCAGGGAACCGGTCCACCACGCTCCGACCGCTTCCACCAACATGAACACGGCCAGCAGGACGAAGGCCGCCCACAACCGTCCGCGGTGTTTCTCCCCGGCGCGCAACACCTGCTGCCCGTGGTCGTGCCCGGCACCCACCTTGTGTCCCTCCCTACTCCGGCTCTCGCTCCGAAACATATGCTGACATTGCAATGAGTGCAACTGTGCTGGCCCGGCTGATGAGATCCGACACCACGCTTCGCGCGTCCGGGCCCAGCACCCGACGGTCAGAGCCGCTCCAGGCGCGCCGGGTAGCCGGCCACGGCCAGCGCCGCGACCAGCACGGCGGAGGTCACCGCAGCGGGGTCGGCGTCCACCACGGCCCGGCCGGCGACCACCGAGACATGGGCCCGATGCACCCCCGGCAGGGCCTCCAGGATCCGGCGGACCGCCGCCTCGGACCGGTCACAGCACAGGCCACGGAGGGCGATCATGTAGGTGATGCTGTCGTTCACGAAGGTCCCTCTGCACGACGAGACTGCCGCGACCCTGCCGCTGCCGACGCCAAGGCCGGCCCTGGCACCGGACGGACGGCACCGACGGGAAACAGCGACCAGCCGGACACCCCTACCGGGCGGGCACCGCCGAGTGACGCGGTCGCCGCCGGGACCGATGCTGGTCGCGAACGTCGGCGGCTACGTACGCAGCACGCAGAGCTGGAACAGACTGCACCCGGACCAGGTGCGCACCGGGCCCCGCCTGGGTGAACCCCGGGTCACCGGAGTCCGCAGCGTCCACCGCCGTAGCGGGCCGACCAGGACGGCGATCCCGACGGTCAACAGGATCAGACAGCCCGTCGTCGCGACCTCGCCGACGGTCGGCCCACGTTCGTCGCCATCGATGAAGACCGACCCGGCGGGCAGCAGGGTCGACCCCGCCTGCGCCGGCCAGCGGCCGGCGGCCACCGGCGCCTCGTCGGCGATCGGGGTCACGACGCCGGTGGTGGCCACCTGATGGCCGACACCAGCTGGCGACGCCGACGGACGCGACACGTCGAAACTCGCCGCGCACTGCCAGACATGCAGAACGAACACGGCGATCAGCACGGCCATGGCGGCGCCGCGGGAACCTGCCCGCGCCGTCGGCACCGCACCGACCCTCGTCACGAGGGGCAGCGTACGGCACTCATCGGGCAGGGCGACGACCAACCGGCGGCCGGCGACGATCACGGTGCCGGCTGCGCGCCGGGCGCCTCGGTGGTGATTCGGCACGCCGCCGACAAGGCGGCCAGCAGACCGGCCGGGTCGTACCGGATCCGGTGCCCGTCACTCACGACCCGACGGGTGCCCGGGTCGACCGGGTCGGTGTCCGCCCAACTCGGCGGCACGATGCCCATCTCGACCTCGAAGCCCGACGGGCGTCGCACCCTGACCTCCTGGAGGAGCCCCCACTCCGCCAGCCGGACCGCCTCGCCGCCGAGCAGGCCGGTCCAGTTGCCCGGATCCGCGTACCGCCGGTTGTCCGTGACGACGATGATGTCGACATCGGAGTCCATCCGCGCTGCCCCGCGCGCCCAGGAGCCCACCACCAACACCCCGAGGACATCGGCGCTGCCGGCCGCC
>NZ_JBFBAO010000060.1:0-24856 GCF_040682255.1 Micromonospora sp. NPDC051296
CGTCGACTCCTGGCACGGCTGGGCGCTCTTCGACACCTGCGGACCGGACGAAGACAGCGGCCGGACGGACTGCTGGCGCGATCTCGCGCGTACCGTCGACCGTGGCGAGAACTGGCAGCTCACGGCCCTGCCGGCCGCGGCGAACCTGAGCGGGCCGGTCTACCTGCTGCCGGTCGACGACCGGACGGTGACCGTCGTGGTGTCCGGCGGGTACCTCGTCACCACCGACGGGGGTGTCTCCTTCACCGAGCACCCAGCCGCCGCTCCGCCGCCGGCCACCCGGCTCGGCGTGGCCACCCGCAGCGGCTTCCTGCTCCAGTGCCCGGGCGGCAACGGCGTGGCCGATCCGCCGTGTTCCCGGCTGGAACTCGCCCGGGTCGACTCGGTGGTCCCGAGCCAGCCACCGGTGACGCTGCCCGGAAACAGCGACCGACAGCTCATCGAGAGCGGCGACGGCCGGCTCTGGCTGGCCGTACGGGAGGGCGACCGGCTGACCGTGGTGGTCAGCGCCGACGGGGCGGCCACCTGGCGAAAGCTGCCTGCCGTGAAGCGCGCCGAGCGCCTGCTGGTCTCCCCGGACGGCCGCGACACCTGGCTGGAGGGCATCGGCGAGGGCACGTACAACGGGGCCGCCATGAGACAGATCTGGCAGCTGGTCGGCGACGGATGGCAGATACCGCTCGGCCTACCTCCCGACACGAAATCGGTGGCCGCGACGAACGGCGAGACGCTGGTCCTGACCGACGCCGAGGGCTTCGTGAGCTTCTGGATCAATTACCGATACTTCCACCCACTCGACACACCCCGGTCGGGGTGGATCCCCGCCTCCGTCCACGTTCTTCCCGACGACACCGTCACCGTGGTCACCTCGACCAGCACGATCCTCGGTACCGGCCCGGGCGTCGAACGCTCCTGGACCCACCTCTCCTACTGAGCCGGGTGGGGTTGCTCAGTCGGTCAGGGGGGTGAGGGTGGGGCGTTTGGGGGCGAGGGTGTCGCCGGAGGAGCGGCCGGTGAGGCGGCGCTTGATCCAGGGGGCCAGGTGCTGGCCGGCCCAGCGCAGGTCGGCGGTGCGGGCGGCCAGCCACGGGGTCGGCTCCGGGTTCGGCGGCACCAGCAGCCAATCCTCGTCGCAGCCGACGCCCAGCGCGGTGAGCACCTGGCCGGCGACCCGGCGGTGCCCGGCCGGCGAGAGGTGCAGCCGGTCGGTGCTCCACAGCATCGGGTTGAGGTAGGTGTCGTCGGCGTACAGGTCGACCAGGATCGCGCCGTGCCGCTCGGCGGTCTCGCCGACGGCCCGGTTGAGCAGGGCGACCCGGGGCGCGATCAGCCGCTGCCCGGGCAGCCGCGCCATCACGTCGGCGAACCGGAACAGCACCACGTCGGCCCCGTCCGCGCGCAACCGGCCCACCACCTCGTCGAAGCGGTCGACCAACGTTTCCGGCTCGAAGGTACGGCGCAGCACGTCGTTGCCTCCGGCGGCGAAGCTGACCAGGTCAGGCTTCATCGTCAGGGCGGCCGGCACCTGCTCGGACACGACGTTCGGGAAGGTGCGGCCCCGGATGGCCAGGTTCGCGTACCGGAAGTCGGGGCCGGCGTCGGCGGCGAGCCGGGTGGCGACCAGATCCGCCCAGCCCCGGAAACTGCCGTCCGGGTAGGCGTCGTCCAGGCCCTCGGTGAAGCTGTCCCCGACCGCGACATAACTGCGCCAGCGCACTGCTCACTCCTCCGGGATCCAGGTAAGGAAGGGCCCCTTCTTAACGCCTGCGGTAGTAAAGGGGCCCCTTCTTAACATTCGGAAGTCTGGCACCGTGCGGGGTCACCGGTCTGTCCCGTAGGCGGGAACGTGTCGGAGGTCATCCACACCTCGAGCGCAATGATCTCGTTCCCGGCCGGGCGGGTGGCGCGCTCCGGGCCGGCGGTAGTACCGCTGCGAGCCACCGGCGAATAGTGTGTCCTCAATCACACTATCGGCTCACCTGAAGGGTCCTGCTGTGGCTGTTGGTCATCGATGGCTGTCTCGGACAGTCGCCGCCGCGCTGCTCCTCCTTGCCGGCATGGCTACCCCCGCCAGTCCCGCCTCCGCGGTGGACACGGATGCGAAGTTCACCTTTGATCTGACCGGTACGACGGTTTCGTTAGGGGTCCCAAAAAAGAGGGTCCACCTGAGATTGACCAATCTGACCGACGAGACCCCGACCGCGATCGAGTTCAGGGTCCACTCCTTCGGGCCGGAATGGGACGAGAGAGTCACAGTCGAATGGGCGGAGCGCGGCGCCTCCGGCGAGTGCGACGGCGACTCCGCAAGTTGGTACTGCGGTGCCACCACGGTCGTGTTTCCGGAGTTGCTGCCGGCACCCGGCGGGACGGTGGACATCCCCATTGATGTTCACAACCGCGAGAGGCAGGAGCCGTTCGAAGGCAAGTTCATGATCGAAGTGAGCATGACCTGGGGCGAGCACGAAAAGCGGGTCACCGCCAGCGAGTGGTTCACGCTCAAGTTGGTCGACGATCCCGAAGCTGATCTGCTGGTGTTGGCGCCGGACGTGAAGCAGGCGGTGCGCGTCGGCGCGGGCGGCAGGCTCGAACCCACCGGGACTTTGCACCCGGGTGCGACGGGTGCGGTGCGGTACCGGGTCGTCAACCAGGGCCGGAAAGCGGTCAGCGGCGTCAACGTCACGCTGCGCCTGCCCGCCGGCGTGACGTTCACCCAGCCGCCGCAGGAGTGTGCAATCGACGACGACGGACGGTCGGCGGTTTGCGCCTACGATGCCCTCGCGCTCGTACCGGCCGGTCAGGACACCGACCCGAATGACAGCATTCACTCCGCTGTCGAGCTGCACAATCTGGTGACGGTGTCGGCCGCCACCCGGGCCCCCGTCACATTGGCAGGCGGAACTGTGCAGGTCGAGGGCTTGACCGAGCGGATCGACACCCAATCCGGCCCGATGCGTACCGAACTGCCGGCGAACGCCGTCGCCGTACCGGCGGCCGATGTGGATGCCAGCGACAACCAGGACGGGTTCGCCGTCGTGGTCGCCAAACGCAAAAGCGACAGTGGCGGGGACGACGGGGACGACGGCAGCAGCGGTGGTGGGGGTAGCTTGCCGATCACCGGGCCGCAGATCGGGCTGATCGCCGGAGCCGGTCTCGCCATGGTGGCGGGCGGCGGCATCATGCTGCTCCTCGCCCGGCGCCGAAACCGACTGCCGCACGCATAACGCCGTCGACGGCGATACCTCCCACACGCGCGGTGTCACCCCCCGAGCCACCCCGTTCCGGAGCTTCGGCACTCGCCTCAGCTCCTGCGGCAGCGGCCGGTGCAGGCTGGCGGCAGGTCGATCGCCGGGCGGCGGTACGGACCCCAGGCGACGAACCGCTGAAACAGCTCGCGGGGCGTCGGGCCGCCCTCCGGGTCCAGCCGGAACAGATCGTGGGTCGCCTCGTGGTACAGCCCGGACAGGTAGATGGCCAGGTCGAGCCAGCGGTCGTCGTACTCGACCCGGAGCAGCAGCCGAGCCTCGGCGCAGGGCCACGGCTGCCCGCATGCCCGGCACATCCAGAGCGGACGCAGTGGGAGGTGCTGCGGGCCGTTCAGCGGGTAGGCCCTGGGCTGGTTCGCGGGCCCGACCCGACGCGGCACGGGGAACTGGTTCGCGGGCATCTCCACCTCCGGTGGTAGCGGGGGTCAGGACTTCCGTGGCCGAGGGAGGGGCCGTCCCAGCACGGGGGAAGGCGGGACGGCCCCGGCGCAGGCCCACCCCGTCCCCGATGGATGGGAGCAGGACCGCTGCGTGACAGTTTGGTGATGGCGCGACTACCGTCGGAAGGCATCGACACCGGACGTGGCGACGCCATCGCCGGGCCGGGAAGCCTGCCCGAGCAGCCGACAGATCGTGGAGGCACTGTGGAATCCGAGCCGACCGCCGAACTGATCCGGGCACAGTTGCGCCGGCTGCGGCTGTCCGCCGAGCTGAGTCAGGAGGAGTTCGGCAAACTGGTGCACTTCTCCGGCTCGCAGATCTCCGCCATCGAGCTGGGGCAGCGCCCGTTCGACCGGCTCTTCCTCAAGCGGGCCGACGAGGTGCTGGAGAGCGACGGCCTGCTGCTGGGGCTGCTGCGGATCGCCGAGTTGCACGGCCAGCCGAGCTGGCTGCGGCCCTGGCTGGACGCCGAGCGCGCCGCCCGGCAGTTGCGCTGCTACCACCCGACGCTGATTCCCGGCCTGCTCCAGACCGAGCACTACGCCCGCGCGGTGATCCGCGCCGACGACCTGCTCAGCGACGACGAGGTGGAGCGGCGGCTGGCCGTCCGGATGGACCGGCAGGCGATCCTGGCCCGGCCGGACCCGCCGATGCTGGTCGCGGTGATCGAGGAAACCACGCTGCGCCGGGCCGACGAGAGCTTCCGGGGCATCATGACCCAGCAGATCGCCCACCTGCTCGATTGCGTGAAGCGCGGCGGCGTGCTGGTGCACGTCATCCCGGCCGAGGTGAGCGTGCACGTCGGTCATGCCGGCCCGCTCACCCTGGCCTGCGGCGTCGAGGGCGACTGGCTCGGGCACCTGGAGAACCATGTCGGTGGCACAACCATCGACAACAACGAGGAAATGGCTACGCTGCTGGCGAGATGGGAGGGCATCCGTAGCGTCGCCCTTCCCAAGGGGCAGTCCGAGCTGCTGATGAAGGAAGTGATGGAGTCGTGGACGATCTGACCGGCGCGACCTGGCGCAAGTCCAGCCGCAGCGCCAGCGGCGAGTGCGTTGAGGTCGCCGACAACCTGCCCGGCGTGATCGGCGTACGCGACAGCAAGGACGCCACTGGCCCGATGCTCACCTTCGCCGCGCCCGCCTGGCGCACCTTCATCGAGTACGCCAAACGGGGCTGACAACGGGCGAGGCGCCTACTTCTCCGGCATGGCCGAGGAGTGGTGGTTGACGATCAGCCACTTCCCGTCCCGCAGCTCGTAGACGAACGTGTAGCGGGCTTCGACCTTCGACTCCACCCCGTCCTTGGTCAGCGTGAACACGTAGACGCCCGTGTCGATGGCCGCGGTCGGGCCAAGAATCTTGATCTTCGACTCCTTGATCGTGCCGGACGGCCGTGACTCAAGGAAGTGCGTGAAGTAGTCGATGATCCCGTCGCGGTCGGTACGGACCTTGTTCGACACGGTCGGGAGCAGCACGGCGTCCGGCGCGTACCGGTCCGCCACCTTCTTCGGGTCGCGGGTGGCGAGTGCGTCATTCCACTGCTTGAAGAGATCCTTGATCTGCTGCTCGGTCGGTGCCTCGGTCGGCTTTGGCGTGGCGGTTGGCGTGGCAGTCGGGGTCGCGGTCGACGTCGGGGCGGTTGGCGCAACGGTGATCTGCGACGGCACGACGCCCGTCGGTGCGGCTTGTGGGGTGGTTGCCGCTGCGGCGCTAATGGCGCCGCCGACGACGAGGATGGCACCCAAGGCACCGATGACGATGCTCCTGTGCGTGCTGCGCATGCGTGGCTCCCGTCCACTCATTGATCGGTGGAGCCGAATATAGATGGTCAACAGTTGACCTGGTCGACAGTTCTCGCTCGGGCGATCAGCCGCTTGTCTGTAGGGTCCCGACCTGCATCACCGCATCGGCGAACGCCTGCGGTGCCTCCTGCGGCAGGTTGTGCCCGATGCCGCCGCTGATGGTGCGGTGCTCGTACGGGCCGGTGAACTGCTTGGCGTAGACCGCCGGTTCCAGGTGCGGTGCCCCGTTGGCGTCCCCTTCCAAGGTGATGGTGGGCACCGTGATGCTCGGTTTCTTGGCCAGCTGATTCTCCAGCTCCTGGTACTGCGGCTCACCCGACGCGAGGCCCAGCCGCCACCGGTAATTGTGGATCACGATGTCGACGTGATCCGGGTTGTCCAGCGCGGCGGCGCTGCGTTCGAAGGTGGCGTCGTCGAAGTTCCACTTCGGAGAGGCCGTCCGCCAGATCAGCCGGGCGAAGTCGTGCGTGTTTCTCGCATAGCCCTGTCGACCACGCTCCGTGGCGAAGTAGAACTGGTACCACCAGGCGTACTCGGCCTTCGGCGGCAGGGGCGCCTTGCCCGACTCCTGCCCGTCGATCAGATAGCCGCTCACCGAGACCAGTCCCCGGCAGCGCTCGGGCCAGAGGGCGGCCACCACGTCGGCCGTCCGGGCACCCCAGTCGAACCCGGCCAGTGTCGCCGTGCCCACGTCCAGGGCGTCCAGAAACGCGACGGCGTCGACGCCCATCGCCGCCGGTTCGCCGTTGCGCACCGCCTCGGCAGACCGGAACCGGGTCGTGCCGTGGCCCCGCAGGTACGGCACCAGCACCCGGTGGCCGGCCGCCGTCAGCAGCGGCACCGCGTCGGCGAAGCTGTGGATGTCGTACGGCCACCCGTGCAGGAGGAGCACGACCGGCCCGTCGGCCGGGCCGCCGTCGACGTACCCGACGTTCAGGACTCCGGCGTCGACCTGCCTCACCTCGTCGAACAAGCCACTACCCCCTACCTCGATCTGCCGGCTGGCCGACCGGCCGGGGCGAGCCGCTCCGGCGGGTTGACGACCGCTGGGGCCGGACGCCCCAGGGCGGCGAGGCAAACCTAGGGCTCCGCGACCGGCGCTGACGGCGGTTCAGGCAAGGACAAGGCGGCAGGTCTCCGCAGGGCTAGGATGCGGCGGACCGCCGCGTACCGTCAGCCCGTCCGATACGTCTCCCGGCTCTCATTGAGCAGGGCGAGCAGGCCGTGGCCGTCCTCGATCCGGGCGTCCGGTCGCAGCTCGGGGTGGGGTTCTTCGCGGTCGGTGCGGGGCGAGCGCATGAGGACGGCCGCCGCGACGCCGGCCCGCCGGGCGCAGGCCACGTCCCGGTGCACGCTGTCCCCGACGAACCAGCACTCCTCGATCGGTACGCCGATAGCCTCGGCGGCCAACTGCGCGAACCGTGGGTTCGGCTTACGGAGGCCGGTCTCGTCGCTGTAGAACTCGGCGACGAACAGCCCGGACAGCCCGACAGCGGCGAGGAAGTCGCGATGGGCGGCACCACAGAGGGTGTTGCTGACCACGGCCACCGGCAGCCCCGCCTCGGCGGCGGCCCGTAGCGCCTCCGGGATTCCCGGGCGCACCTCCCACTCGGCACGCCAGGTCCAGGCGTACGCCAGTGGGGTCGCCTCCCGCTCGACGGCGGCCCGGGCCGTCTCGGGCCAGTCGTGGGTGACGAAGTCGGCCCATACCCGGGCGGGCGGCAGCTCGACCGGCTCCGCCGCACCGCTGACCTCGTCCCGCCAACGCGAGTACGCCCGCGCCCCCTCGGTCAGGTCGGCCGCGATCCGCGCCTCCGGCACCGCCCCGCCGACCACCGCACCCAGCCGCCGGACCATCTCAGGAGCCGCCGCCAGTGACCCCGGCGCATCCACCAACACGCCCCCGAAGTCCAACAACAACCCACGAGGCGTACGCACCATGCCTCCCATCCTCGCGTAGTTCTTGGTACGAACGCGCCCCAGCGGGGGCACTTTCGTACCAAGATCCGCTGTTGGCAGTCGCCCAACTGTCGCTCGGGCAGCCATAGCGCTGGCAGGTTCGATCAAGGACGGACACGGGACAGGCCCCAGGCGATAAGGCCGGTGACGACACCGACGATGACGCCGGTGAAGAGGCTGCTGATCGCGGCGAAACCCCGGATGATGACCGTCAGCCGGCTGCTGGCCAAGCTGGACGCCCGCGACCGGACCGCGCTGGCCGTCATCGCCCACCGGGCCGGCCTGAGCGACCCCGATGGCGTCTGACCAGGCTCCCCACCGCCCACCTGCAACGGCGCGGCACCCGGCCAAATGGGATCGCCGCCGCCAGCCCGCAGTCGTACGCTGCGGCAATGCTGCTGCGCATGTCGACGACGCTGCTCCGGACCCTGCGCGAGGACCCGGCCGACGCGGAGGTGCCGAGCCACCGGCTGCTGCTGCGCGCCGGTTATATCCGCCGGGCCGCGCCTGGCGGATATACCTGGCTGCCGCTGGGCAAGCTGGTGCTGGACCGGGTCACCGAGATCGTCCGGGCGGAGATGACCGCGATCGGTGACCAGGAGGTGCACTTCCCGGCGCTGCTGCCGGCGGAGCCGTACCGAACCAGTGGCCGGTGGACGGAGTACGGCGACGACATCTTCACCCTGGCGGACCGGCGGGGTGCCGAGCACCTGCTCGCGCCCACCCACGAGGAGCTGGCCGCGCTGCTGGTGAAGGACCTGTTCAGCTCGTACCGGGACTTCCCGGTGACGCTGTTCCAGGTCCAGACCAAGTTCCGCGACGAGGCCCGACCCCGGGCCGGGTTGCTGCGCGGGCGCGAGTTCCTGATGAAGGACGCGTACTCCTTCGACCTGGACGAGGCGGGCCTGCGGGCGGCGTACGGCCGGCACCGGGACGCCTACCGGCGGATCTTCGACCGGCTGGGCCTGGACTACACGGTGGTGCACGCGATGTCGGGGGCGATGGGCGGCTCCGCGTCGGAGGAGTTCCTGGCCGCCACGCCGGTCGGCGAGGACACCTACGTGGGCTGCACCGGCTGTGACTACGCCGCCAACACCGAGGCGGTCACCACGCCCGCCCCGCCCGAGGGCGAGCCGCAGGCACAGCCGGTCGCCGAGGTGCACGACACTCCGGAGACGCCGACCATCGCCAGCCTGGTCGCGCTGGCCAACGAACGGCGGCTCGCCGGGCGGGACGACTGGACGGCCGCCGACACCCTGAAGAACGTGGTGCTGACCGCCCGTCGGCCGGGCGTTGAGGCGGCCGAACTGCTGGTCGTCGGGGTGCCCGGCGACCGCGAGGTGGACCTGAAGCGGCTGGCCGCCGCGCTGGCACCGGCCACCGTGGACGTCTTCGACGCCTGGGACGAGCATCCCGAGCTGGTCCGCGGGTACATCGGGCCGCAGGTGTTCGACAAGCTCGCCGTGCGCTACCTGGTCGACCCCCGGATCGTGCCGGGCACGGCCTGGCTGACCGGCGCTAACGAGCCGGGCCGGCACGCCACCAACGTGGTCTGCGGCCGGGACTTCACCCCCGACGGCACGGTCGAGGCCGCCGAGGTACGCCCCGGTGACCCCTGCCCGGCCTGCGCCACCGGCCGGCTGACCATGCGCCGGGGCATCGAGATCGGGCACATCTTCCAACTCGGCCGCCGCTACACCGACGCCTTCGCCGTCGACGTGCTCGGGCCCCAGGGCAAGCCGATCCGCCCCACCATGGGCTGCTACGGCATCGGGGTGTCCCGGGCGGTGGCCGCGATCGCCGAACAGCACCACGATGAGCGGGGACTGGTCTGGCCCGAGTCGGTCGCGCCGTGTGACGTGCACCTGGTCGCCGCCGGCAAGGGTCCGCAGCTGGACGCTGCGCTCGACCTCGGCGCCCGGCTGGCCGCCGCCGGCCTGCGGGTGCTGGTCGACGACCGCGCCGGTGTCTCCGCCGGGGTGAAGTTCACCGACGCCGAGCTGATCGGCATCCCGCGCACCGTCGTGGTCGGCCGTCGCCTGACCGACGGGTACGTCGAACTACGCGACCGGGCGAACGGAGAACGCACCGAACTTCTTCTCGAAACGGTGGCGGAGCGTCTGCTGGGCACGGTAGGCAGGAACGTGGTGTAGCCGTCGCGTGACGGGGTACCGCACCCCGATCGGCAGGTTTGTCTGGAGGCTCTGATGACCGACTACCGGGTCGTTGACGCGATGACCAGGCAGGTGATCTATCTGCCCGCGGAGACCACCCTCGAGGAGGCCGCCCGGGTGATGCGCGACGCCGACATCGGCGACGTGGTGGTCACCGACGGCGCCAACCTGGCCGGCATCTTGACCGATCGCGACATCGTGATCCGCGCGGTGGCGGAGAACTCCGACCCGACCGCCACCACCATCGGTTCGGTCATCACCCGGGAGGTAGTGATGATCGAGCAGTTCTGCACTGCCGGGGAGGCCGCGTCGCTGATGCGTGAGCGCGGCATCCGCCGGATCCTGGTCTGCGACAACGAGCGCAAGCTGGTCGGCATCGTCTCCCTCGGCGACCTGGCGATGCAGCTCGACCCGACCTCGGCCCTCAGCGAGATCAGCGAACAGTCGCCCACGGTGTGAGCGGGCGGCGCCGGTAGCCTGGCGGAATGCCCGAGATGCCGAGCAAGCTGGCCGAGATCGTCGGCGAGTTCGCCGCCGCCCCGCGTGACGTGGTGCTGGAAATGCTGCTGGAGTACTCCGACGCCGTACCGCCGCTGCCGGCCGAGCAGACCGGGCACGAGGGCATGGAGCAGGTGCCGGAGTGCCAGACGCCGTTCTTCCTGCGCGCCGAGGTGACCCCGCAGGGCACCGTACGCACGCTGTTCGACTGCCCGCCGGAGGCGCCCACCACCCGGGCGTTCGCCGGCATCCTCGCCGAGGGGCTGGCCGGCGCCAGCCCGGAGCAGGTGCTCGCCGTACCGGACGACCTCTACCAGCGGATGGGCCTGGCACAGGCGATCAGCCCGCTGCGGGTACGCGGCGGCACGGCCATCCTCGCCCGACTCAAGCGGCAGGTCCGGGAACAGATCGGCTGACCAGCGGGTTGTTTCCGG
Source organism: Micromonospora sp. NPDC051296 (assembly GCF_040682255.1). Classification (NCBI taxonomy): domain Bacteria; kingdom Bacillati; phylum Actinomycetota; class Actinomycetes; order Micromonosporales; family Micromonosporaceae; genus Micromonospora; species Micromonospora sp. NPDC051296. The sequence continues at coordinate 10,577 of NZ_JBFBAO010000060.1, forward strand.
TCATGGAGATCGACATCTACGCCGACGTGGTCTGCCCCTGGTGCTGGATCGGCCGGCGCCGGCTGGAGCAGGCCCTGGCGTCGTACGACGGCAAGGTGAGCGTCCGGCACCGCCCCTTCCAGCTCGACCCGTCGCCGGTGACCGAGCCGGTGCCGCTGCTCGACGCGCTGGCCGCGAAGTTCGGCGGGCCGGAGCGGGCTCAGCAGATGGCCGCCCAGGTCACCGAGGTCGGCGCGAGCGTCGGGCTGGACCTCCACTTCGAGCGGGCGATCGCGGCCAACACCTTCGACGCACACCGGCTGATCAACTGGGCCGGCGAGCGGGGTCGTGATGGCGAGACCATCAACGCCCTGCACCGCGCCCACTTCAGCGACGGCGTCGACATCGGCTTCCGGGACGCGCTCGCGGCAGTCGCGGCCGGCGTCGGGCTGGATGGTGACGAGGCACGGCGCTTCCTCGACTCCGACGAGGGGGTGGCCGAGCTGACCGCCGAGCTGACCGCCGCCCGGCAGCTCGGGGTGACCAGCGTGCCCACCTTCGTGCTCGCCGGGAAGTACGCGGTCAGCGGCGCCCAGGAACCGGCCACCCTGCTCGCCGCCCTGGTCGAGGTCGACCGCCGCGAGTCCACCGGCGACTGATCCCGCCGTCGACCGCCGGCCGGCTCATCGACGTCGCTGATGTTTCACGTGCAACCAGATCGACGCCGATCGACGGTCAGGCCGGCCGGGCCAGGTCTTCCACCACTCGCGCACCCGGCAGTGCGGCCAGCGCCGCCCCGGGGAGCGCGATCTTGCTGTGCCGGACGCCCGAACCGACGATCACGTACGGCGTGGCCACCACCCGCGCGTCGACCAGGATCGGCCACTCCGGTGGCAGACCGATCGGGGTGATCCCGCCGTATTCCATGCCGGTCAACTCGACCGCGTCGGCCATCGGCGCGAAGCTCGCCTTACGCACGTCCAGCGCCCGCCGGGCCACCCCGTTGACGTCGGCCCGGGTGGTGGCGAGCACCAGGCAGGCCGCGTAGCGGACCACGCCCTCACGTTTGCCGGCGACCACCACACAGTTGGCCGACTCGTCCAGCCCCACCTCGTACGCGGCACAGAACGCCGCGGTGTCGGCAAGGTCCGCGTCGATCGGCGCGACCAGCACCGAGTCGACGTCGACCGGGGCGTCGGCGGGCCACTGGGCCAGCGCGGCAGCCACCGGCGGGGCCAGCAGGTCGGATCGGGTGCGGGCAGGCTCGGTCTTCAACGTTCCCATCACGGATGCGATCGTCGCATCCGTGCTGGGCGTGACCGCCAGCAGTCGGCCCAGTTGGCCGGCAACAGTCGACCGAGCCGGGGCGATCGGGTCACGGATCAGCCGTTGGAGAGAAAGCCGTGCTTCTGCAGCAGGTTCCGGTCCCGGGCCGCAGCCATCTCCTCCACCCGCTCGGCCTGGACGCGGCGCATTTCGATGTCCTCCAAGGCGTGGCGGACGGCGAGCCGGATCACTCCGTAGAGGAAGACGAACCCGCAGACGTACAGGATGGCGGTGGCGACGATCGTGAGCATGGCTCGACGGTAGGGCGAACGTGAACGGGAGCGGGTGTCATCTTGCCGCCGTTCGCCCGTACGTGTCGGGCCGACCTTTTCACCCCGGCGCCGGGCGCGGGCCAGGCACCACCCGACCCGCGAGCAACGCCCCGAGCAGCGCCAGTCCGGCGGCCACCACGAGCGTCCCCGCGTAGCTGGCCGGGCCGGGCGCGGCCCCCGCGGCGAGCACCGCACCGGTCAACGCCAGCACGGTCGCCGCCGCGAGCGAGTCGCACAGCTGCAACGACGAACTGTTGCGTCCCTGCTCGCCGGGGGCCGACAGCTCCAGGGTCAGCACCGACAGCGACGGATAGAGCAGTCCCATGCCGAGCCCGGCCGCCGCCCAGCCGAGCACGCCCACCCAGACCGGCACCGCCGGCACGACCGAAACCCCCACCACCGCGGTGCCGGCCGTGATACAGGCGAGCCCGGCCCTCGGCAGGGTGGCCCGGGACCGGGGCGCGCGGATCCGTCCCTGCAACCACGAGCCGAGCGACCAAGCGACCGCGCCGGTGGTCAGCACCAGACCGGCCGCCGTGGGCGAGAACCCCCGCTCCCGGGACAGCATCAACGGGATCACCACCTCGGCACCGACGAAGGCGCCCGAGGCCAGGCCCCGCAGCCCGACCACGGTGGGCAAACCCCGCCCGGCCCGCAGGAACCCGCCGGGCAGCAGGCGCGGGGCGCTGACCAGGAGCCCGGCCAGAGCCAGCCCGACCAGGACCACGGCGGTGACGCCGCGCTGCTGGCCCCCGATGTGCAACAGTGCGGCGCTCACCCCCGCCCCGCAGGCCCAACCGATCCGAGCCAGCACGCCGACCGGTCGGTGCACGTCCCCGACCGCCGGCCGGACCGGGCCGACCGACCGCAGGCCCGGATGAATCAGCAACACCGCTGGCACTGCCACCACCGGCACCGCCAGGAAGACCCACCGCCAGCCGAAGTGCTCCACGACCAGCCCGGCCAGCACCGGCCCGACCAGGGACGGAACGACCCAGGCGGCGGCGAATGCGGCGAAGATGCGGCGGTGCAGGTGCTCCGGGTACGCCTGCGCGACGATGACGTACAGCGCGACCGCCAGCAGGCCGGAGCCGAAGCCCTGCACGATCCGACCGACGACGAGCGTGCCCATCGCGTTCGCGCCACCGGCGAGCAGCAACCCGGCGACGAACCCGGCGAGGCCGGACCACATGGCTGCCCGCGGGCCCCGGGCGTCGCACCAGATGCCGGAGAGCACCATCGCCACCACGCCTGCGGCGAACGGGCCGCCGAAGGCGATCCCGTAAAGAGACAGCCCGTCCAGGCTGCGGGCGACGGTCGGCATGGCGGTGCCCACCGCGAGTGCCTCGAACGCCAGCAACGAGACCAGCGCCACGCTGCCCACCGTCATCGCCCGCAACCTGGGCGCAAGGAGAGCATCCACCCGGGTCGGGTCCGTCGCCGGAACGGTGGCCGTCACCGAGCGCCCGCGCTACAGCTCGTGCGGCACGGGCGGCGGCCGGGGACGGTGACCCCGGACCGGAGCGGGTCGATCAGCATGGCCCCAGCCTGCGACCTCAACCCACCTTGAGGTCAAGGGTGACGCGGCTTACCCTCAGGCGGTCTCCAGTGCCTCGCCGACCCCCTTCGCCAGCCCGGACAGGTGCTGGTCGGCCAGTAGATGCCCAGCGGTGATCACCAGCGCCAGCGGCCACTCGATCACCTGAAGCGCGGCGAGCACCCCGATCCCCGCGTAGTAGGCGAGCTTGTCCGGCGGCGGCACGGCCACCTCGCCGAGCCCGGGAATCTCCATCCGGCGGGTGAACGCCCGCAGCGTCTCGTGCGTACCGCTGAGCTGTCGTGTCAGTGCGCTCATGTCGGCCTCCCCTCTGACGATGACGCCCACCCCGGATTCCACCGCCGGGGCCGTCCATGCCCCGCCCGGGTAGGAAACTTCCCTCGCCTGAGCGGGCATAAGGGACGCGCCGCCGGGAAGCCAGGCCGCCGGGCACGAACGGTAGGAGGCGAGATGCGGCACGGCAGGGGCAGCGGGAAGCCGGTCGACCACCCGACCCGTCGTACCCGTCGATGACGTCCCTGGGCGGCCTCGTCCGCCGCCTCCGGCCGCCGGTCGCCCTACCGCCGGTGATGGGCGACGCCTCCCATACCGTCGGCGCGGCCGCCACCCGGCTGGCCCGGGTGGTCGGGCTGACCAGCCGGCGGGTGTGGTCCCGCCCGGGCCGACACCACATCGAGGTGCACGGCGTCTGCCAGAACGGCGGGGACGTCCTGGCCCGCCAGGTCGAGGCGGCGCTGGAGCGGCTTCCGGGTGTCCTCTGGGCCCGGGTCAACGCCCCGTCCGGGCGGGTGGTCGTGGCGGTCGGTACGCCGGAACCGAAGCTGCGCGACCTCATCGCCACCGTCGCGCGCACCGAACGCACCTGCCCGCACGAGCCAGACCCGGAGATTCCGCCGCCGCACCCGCCCGAAGAGGGGCCGCGTACCGCACGTACCCTCGGCGCCCTCGCCTCCGACGCGCTCGGCCTGACCATCTCCGCGGCCACCCGGATCCTGCCCATCACCCCGGTCCCGGGTGAGGTGTCCGGCCTGCTCAGCGCCATCGACCTGCACCCGAAGCTGCACGCCCTTGCCGGCCGGGGACTACGCGCCGACCCGCGCGCCGACATCCTCTTCCCGCTCGCCGAGGCAGTCGTGCAGGGTCTGACCGGCGGCTGGACGGGCATCGTGCTCGACGGGGCGCAACGGATCGTGCAGTGGGGTGAGGGCCTGGCCCAGCAGCATGCCTGGGAAAAGGCCGAACCCCGACTCACCGGTGATCCGGACCGCGCCGTCGCCCGTACGCCGCGCGACGAACGCCCCCGCCCCAAGCCGGACGGCCCCGCCGAGCAGTACATCACCCGGATGCTCGGCAGCGGAGCGGCGGCCGTCGCCGCCGCGACGCCGGTCGTCGGCCCGAAGCGAGCCGCCGCGCTGGGCCTCTCCGCGCTGCCCAAGGCGCCGGGCAGCGGGCGCGAAGGGTACGCCGCCCAGCTCGGCCGGATCCTCGCCCGGCGCGGCGTCATCGCGATGGACCGCAGCGTGCTGCGGGAACTCGACCGGATCGACACGCTGGTCCTGGACGACCGGGTGCTCGGCTCCGACCGGGGCGTACTGGCCGACCTGGCCCCGCTGCCCGGCGCCGACACGTCCCAGGTCGCGGCGCGGGCGTTCGCGCTCTTCGAGCCGGCGGCCCCGGAAGAGGTACGTCACCTAGACGGCTGGCGGCTCGGCCCGCTGGACCGGCTCGACGCGCGCGACCCCGGCGACACCGACGACAGCCGGCGGCTGCGCGAGCGCGGCGGCAACCTGCTCGGCCTCGCTGAGGGCGACGCCCTGGCGGCCGTGCTGCGGGTCGAGCCGGAGCCGGCACCGGGCGTCGACACCCTACCGACCGTCGCCCGGAAGGCCGGATTGCGGCTCGTCGTGGCCGGCGGCGACGCCCAACGGTACGGCTCCGCCGACGCGCTCCTGCCCGGCGGTGACCAGCTGGCCGAATCGGTACGCCGGCTGCAACGCGAGGGTGCGGTGGTGATGCTGGTCTCCGCCGACCGGGCGGCGCTGGCCGCCGCAGACTGCGGGCTGGGCCTCGCCGAACCGGAGGCGCTGCCACCGTGGGGGGCGCACCTGCTGGTCGGCACGGACCTGCGGGTCGTCGCGCTGATCATCGAAGCGGCCGGGGTGGCCCGCCGGATGACCGCGCAGAACCTGCGCATCGGCCTGGCCGGCACGGGCCTGGGTGCGCTCGGTGCCTTCACCGCCGCCCCCGCCCAGTTGCCCGGCCGCACGCTCTCCTCGGTCAACGGCGCGGCGGCGCTGGCCTTCGCACACGGGGTGTGGCGGGCCGGCCGACTTTCCGAGCGCACCGAGTCACCCGCCCCCGCGATCACCGCCTGGCACCTGATGCCGGTGCCGACCGTCCTCGACCAGCTCGACACGGGACGCGACGGACTGACCGAGGCCGAAGCCGAGCGCCGGCAGGCCGCCGGGCCCGGCGAGACATCCGGCCCGAGCGGGCTGCTGCGGGCCTTCGTCGACGAACTGGCCAACCCGCTCACCCCGGTCCTCGCCGCCGGGGCGGTGCTCTCCGCCAGCTTCGGCTCGCTGGTCGACGCGGCCCTGGTCGGTGGGGTGGTCGCCGGGTCCGCGCTGGTCGGCGCGGTGCACCAGCGCAACACCGAGCGGTCGCTGGCCGAACTGCTGTCCCGCTCGGCGGTCACCGCCCGGGTACGCCGGGCCGGCACCGAACGGGTGGTACCCGCCGACGACCTGGTACCCGGCGACGTGATCGTGCTCGAATCCGGCGATGCCGTACCCGCCGACTGCCGGGTGCTGGAATCCGTCGGGCTGGAGGCCGACGAGTCCTCCCTGACCGGCGAGTCGCTGCCGGTCGCCAAGACCGACCAACCGGTGGTGGCCGCGGCGGTGGCCGAACGCCAGTCGATGATCTACGAGGGGACCACGATCGCCGCCGGACGCGGTGTCGGCGTGGTCGTGGCCACCGGCGCCGACACCGAGGCCGGTCGCAGTCTCGCCCTGGCTCGGCAGGCACCACCGGCCAGCGGGGTGGAGGCCCGGTTGGGCCGGCTGACCCAGACCGCGATCCCGCTGGCCGCCGGGTCGGCCGTGGCGGTGGTCGGCGCCGGGCTGCTGCGCGGCGTACCCCTGGCGCAGACGGCCGCGACCGCGGCGAACCTGGCCGTCGCGTCGGTGCCCGAGGGGCTGCCGTTCCTGGTCAGTGCCGCCCAGTTGGCCGCCGCCCGGCGGCTGGCCGAGCACGGCGCGCTGGTCCGCAACCCACGCACCATCGAGGCGCTCGGCCGGGTCGACGTCCTCTGCTTCGACAAGACGGGCACCCTCACCGAGGGGCATCTGCTGCTGGCCGCAGTGGGCGACGCCGACGGGTACGCCTCCGTGGAAGAACTCGACGAGCGGCTTCGGCGGACCCTGGCGGCGGCGCTGCGGGCCACCCCGGCCGCCGATAACCCGGAGGAACTGTCCATGCAGACCGACCGGGCGGTGCTGCGCGGAGCCACCACCGCCGGGGTGGCCGAGCAGGACGGCGCACCCGGCTGGCGGGCCGTCGGCGGAATGCCGTTCGAACCGTCCCGCGGCTACCACGCCACCGTCGGGGAGACCCAGGAACGGACGCTGCTCAGCGTGAAGGGTGCGCCCGAGAGCGTGCTGCCCCGCTGCGCCGCCCGCCGCACTGCCGGGCGGGACGAGCCGCTGGACGACGCGGGCCGCGCCGAGCTGCAACGGCTGCTCGGTGAGCGCGCCGGGGCGGGGCACCGCATCCTCGCCGTCGCCGAATGCACGCTCGGCGACCCGGACATCGCCGACGAGGACGTCCGCGGCCTGGTCTTCACCGGGTTCCTGGCGCTCGCCGACGGGGTACGCGCCAGCGCCGCGCCGGCCGTGCGCCGGATCCGCCAGGCCGGCGTGCACACCATCATGATCACTGGAGACCATCCGGCGACGGCCGAGGCGATCGCCGCCACCATCAGCGACCATCACACGCAGCGGGTGGTCACCGCCACCGAACTCGACCAGCTCGACGACGACGCCCTCGCCGCCCGACTGGCCGCCACTGACGTGGTGGCCCGGTGCACCCCGGCGCACAAGGTCCGCATCATCCAGGCGCTACAGAAATGCGGACGTACCGTCGCGATGACCGGCGACGGTGCCAACGACGCGCCCGCCATCCGGCTGGCCGACGTGGGCATCGCCCTCGGTCAACGCGGCACCCCGGCGGCCCGGGCCGCGGCCGACCTGGTGGTCACCGACGACCGGCTGGAGACCATCATCGCCACCCTGGTCGAGGGCCGGGCGATGTGGTCCTCGGTACGCCATGCGCTGAGCATCCTGGTCGGTGGCAACCTCGGTGAGATCGCGTTCAGCGTGCTGACCGCCGCCGCCACCGGCCAGGCCGCGCTCAACGGGCGCCAACTGCTGCTGGTCAACCTGCTCACCGACATGGCACCCGCGCTGGCCATCGCCGTCCGGCCACCCGGCGGCGACCACGCCGACGGTCTGCTCCGCGAGGGGCCCGACAGCTCGCTCGGCGAGACGATGACCCGGGAGATCGGGCTGCGTGCCGCCGCCACCACACTCGGCGCGACCGCCGGCTGGACCCTGGCCCGTTACACCGGCAGCCGGCAGCGCGCCGGCACTGTCGCCCTGGTCTCCCTGGTCGGTACGCAGCTCGGGCAGACCGTGCTGGCCGGCGGCACCAGCCCGTCCGTGCTCGCCTCGACCGCCGCGTCGATCGGCGTACTGGCCGCGGTGGTGCAGACCCCCGGGGTGAGCCAGTTCTTCGGCTGCACCCCGCTCGGGCCGGTGGGCTGGACCATCGCCACCGGTTCGGCGGTCGGCGCCACCCTCGCCAACGGCGCGCTCACCCGACTGGTCGCCCGACTACCGCAGGTCAACGGCGCGGAGCAGGACGACGGGGCAGAGCAGGACGACGGGGCAGAGCAGAAAGGCGGTGCGAAGCAGGAGGAGTCCTGACCAGCCGCGGCAAGCCGGAGGTGGCGTCAGCCGGCGGGTTGCCAGGTGGCGGCGGCCCGGCGGAGCCGGTCGTTGACCGCCCGGCCGACACCCGTCTCCGGCACCGGCTCCGCGACGATCTCGGTCACCCCGGCCGCGTCCAGCCGATGCAGCGCGTCAAAGAGCCGGGCCGCGGCCTCGGTCAGGTCCCCGGCGGCGGAAAGCACCTCCACCGCCGCCCAGCCGTCCGCCGGCCGGTCCCGGAACGCCAGGTAACCCCGCGCCACCCCGGCACCCGGCGGCGACCCGGCCGCCACCGCCTCGTCGACGGCCAGCAACCGCAATGGCGTACGTGGGGCGTAGTGCGCGGCCAGGGTGCCCGGCGCCACCGGCTGCCCCGAGCTGCCCGGGCGGATCGTCACCGGGCCGGTGACCTTCTCCAGTTCCTCGACCGGCAGAGCGCCCAGACGCAGCACCACCGGACGCTCCCCGCGGGCGTCCACAATTGTCGACTCGATACCGCAGCGGGTCGGCCCGCCGTCGAGCACCACGTCCACGGCGGCACCCAACCCGCGTACCACGTGCTCGGCGCGGGTCGGGCTGAGCTGGCCGAACCGGTTGGCGCTCGGCGCGGCCACCGGCACGCCCGCCGCCGCGATCAGCCGCCGCGCGTGATCGTTGTCCGGTACCCGGACCGCCATCGTGTCCAGCCCGGAGGTGACGATCGGCGGGATCGCCGCCGGCCGGTCCACGATGAGCGTCAGCGGCCCCGGCCAGAACCGGGCCGCCAACGCCGCCACCGCCGCCGGCACCGGCCCGACCAGCGGCTCCAGGTCGGCCGCGTCGGCGAGATGGGTGATCAGCGGATCGAAGCTCGGCCGCGCCTTCGCCTCGAAGATCCGGGCCGCCGCCCGCGCGTCCAACGCGTTCGCACCCAGGCCGTAGACGGTCTCGGTGGGAAAGGCCACCAACCCGCCGGTACGCAGGACGGACGCGGCCTCGGCAAGGCCGCTGTCGGCGGACAGGAGACGGGGAGATCCGTTGCTCACACCGTCGACGCTAGCCTGCCGCCGGTTGCCGGCCCGGCGGTGCCCCGATGTCGCGCGCTCCCGGCCAATCGGCGTGATCTGTCGCCTGGCAATGACGGCAACTACTTTGTCGGCATGTTCTTCGAGCCGGTGTCCACGGAGCTGTCATTCGAACACGACGGAGACAAGCTGGTCGGCGACCTGGTCCGACCGCCTTGGCCGGGTCCCCACCCTGCGGTGGTCTTCGTGGAGGGGTCCGGACCGGGCGGGCGCGACCTGGGCTCGTGGCCCACGCGACTCGCCGCCGCCGGCTTCGCCAGCCTCGCCTACGACAAGCCTGGTTCTGGTGCCTCGACCGGCGACTGGACCCGCCAGACGCTTGCCGACCGCGCCGAGGAAACGGTGGCCGCGGTGCGTGCGCTGCGAATCCGCGATGACGTACGGCCCGATGCGATCGCCCTGGTCGGCGGCAGCCAGGGTGGCTGGGTAGCCCCGCTGGCGGCAACGATGGATGACACGGTCGCGGCGGTGGTGACCGTGTCGGGCCCGGGCGTCAGTGTGCTCGCCCAGGAGGAGTATCGGCTCCGCCACCAGCTCCCCGCCGAGGGTTTCACCGACACCGACGTACAACAGGCGTTGGTGCTGCTCCACGACCAGATCCACCGGCTCCGGTCCGGCGAAGATCCGGTACGGGTACACGCCGGGCAGGCGCAGTGGCACGACGCCCCGTGGTATCCGCTGCTCGCCGGCACGACACCCCGTTCGATCGCTTTCCTCGCCGGGATCGCGGACCATGACCCGGCCCGCGCGCTTACGGCCCTGCGCTGCCCGCTGCTGGCCATCTTCGGTGCCGACGACCTGCTTGTGCCGGTGGACGACAGCGTCCGGGCGATCAGCGGCATCCTGCGGGACGCAGGCCATCACGACCACGAGATCGTCGTCTTTCCCCGCGCCGACCACAACATCCGCGTCTACGCAGGCGAAGGGCCGGCGCAGATGAGCAACGGCCACTACACGCCAGGCGTAAGGGCACCGGGCTTCGACGAGCTGCTCGTCACCTGGCTACAGCGCCACTGTCCTCGTTCCGGAGGCAACCGGCGAAATCAAGCGAGTTCGCCAAGCTGGAGTGTATGAGTGGAGCCCAGGGGACTCGAACCCCTAAGCCGCGAGCCTGGCTCGCATCGGGTCGAAGCGGACCGATCGACGCTCCGACCTCGTTCCGACCGGTCAGCGCCTCTCGACGTTTCACACTGCTTGCGGCGCTCATCTGTACTGGCGTTGTACTAGTTGATCAAGCGCTGTTAGCCGCGGAACATGTTCGAGAGGTGCCAGGCGAAGTAGGCCGAGCTGGCCTTCGTGTAGGCGCTGACGGGTCGCCCTTCGAGGTCGACGAGTTTGCTCGCGATGGCCTTGTGCTCTGGCTCGAAGCTGCTGGTGACGACATGGCCGTTCTCGTTGACGCTGACGTAGCCAGTCTCGAAGAGTGCGTCGCAACCGAGGACACAGGCGAGCATCCCCACGTGCGACAGGTCTCGGCGTTCCGTGTCGGTGCAGACCGACCGCGGCTTGATGTGCGCTGCCCAGAGGAAGCGTGCGGGGTAGGTCTCGCCACAGATTGCGCACTCAGCTTCGGACATTGAGCCGAGCAGACGGCGCCGGAGAGCTGGTTGTTCTCCTCGCTGGGTCCCAGCAAACGGCTTCTCAAGGCTCCCTGTGAAGGGATCCGTTGCGTCCTTGTCGGGCAGCGGCTGTGGGCTGGTGTCTGGCTCAGCCGCGGTGCCGTCCTGGAAGCTGATAACGGGAGGACTGCCAGTCGCCTGTGCGTAGGGCAACTTAAGTAGGACGGCGCCGATGAAAGCGCTCCGGTAACCGATCTGGTCGGGGTGGATCGTGACTGAACCCTCGGTCCGTAGAAGTTGCAGCGCGTTCTCGACCCACGCGATCGGTACCGGCTGCCCGGCGGGTGAAGCTTCGGTAGCAACGATGACGTTAGGCGGCTGGACCGCGAGGATCTTGTTCGTCTGCCCCTTGACAGTGAGCAGAGGTACGCCAATGAGCACACGGAGCAGCTCGACCGCTTCCATCCGCGCTTCGCTTGGCACATAGCTGCCGGCCGCGACTCCCAAAGCTGGGAACCGGTCGCTGAAGCTCGCCATGACCGCCTCCCCGAGCGTCTTGCTCAGGGGAAAGAGGTAGCCCTGCTTGACCTTGCCCGCACGATCGAAAGGCCCAGCCTTCGGCTCCCTCAGCCGTTCATCAAGCTGCAACTCGTCCAAGCCAACCGCGTACGCAGCCTCGCTGTAGGTGGTTCGGATCATGCGTCCGTCATCGTCCCACGTGTCTTGCGGCAGGTCACCGGGCCGGTGTGCGTCGACTGCGGCGATAGCGACCACGCTGAGCGCACGGATGCCCTTCGCGTAGTGGAGAATCACGTCCCCCGGCCGCACGTCAAGCATCGACTGCCAGTGCACAGGCTGGATGCCATTCTCCTGTGCCTTGGGCGCCCAGAGGATCCCGGCCTTGCGCTCCTGCTGGTAGGTCTTGCCCTGGTTCACCCACCAGTAGCTCGTCGTCTGCACCAGCTTCTTTTCCGCCATGGTGTCCGGTCTATCCACTCCCGCCAAGGAAGGCAAGACCCGCGTTCGGTCGAGGATGCCAGGCCGGCAACAACCTCCGCATTGCAAAGATCGAGACTGCTGTCTGCGTGCGTCGGTGACTGCCGCTGGCCTGCTCGCCGTGTCGCCCACCGTCGACCGGGGACCATGTGGGTCGGCGGGCTTGGCTGTACGGATGGCTGTACAGCCACCTTTTGATCCGTTGCTCCAGGCGATGCGATCCCCCTACGGCCTCTGGTCGCCGGATGTAGCTCCTGGGCTGGCGCGCGCCAGCACAAGAATCGGACATTCGGGCGGTTTTCGCAATATGAACACCTCGCAAAGTCGCCCGTTCTAATCCGAATTGACTTCGCTAGGCATCTGTCACATATACGACTTTCATTTGTTTCCCCCACCACTCCCAGCCTGCCGGTCAAGTCTGTTGATCGAGTTTGCGCAACCGTTATCGACCGCTATCCGCGTTATCGATCATGCGCTCCACCTGCCGAAACACTCCACGCCGCCTGCCCTAACGATCACTTAGGGCTTCCAGCTCGAACTGTCGTTCGATAGTCTGCTTTGCAGGATCTGAAGTTCAGCGAGGCAAGCGCGTCTAGGGCCGCCCCGTGTCGTTGTAAGTCAGACTCCCAACCGAGGGTGATCTTGTCGTAACGTCGTGCTTTCATACCTCACGGCGCATACGCAGGAGTTCCTCACATGTTCATATGGCCAGCTTTCGAGAGCGACAGCAGAGCGAACCGACTGAAGGCTTATGAGGTGGGTAAACCCGTGGACGCGGCTACGACAGCCCGTTGGGTGGATCTCTGCGGCCCGGAGGAGGTGGCTACACAGGTGGCACTGGCCTACCCCTCGTCTGTACGTGTAGAAGTACCTCCCGGCAGGAGAAGCGAGTGGAGCCACCGCTTCTTCTTCGAAAGCGGCCCTCCCGACTCCCTTACCGGGATGCTCGACTTTCTTAAAAAGTATCTGACTCTCACCGCGACGCCACGTCTAGATTTTGCGGTCGCCTTCGACTGGTACAAGAAGCCAGAGGACGGCGTGGAGCCTAACCAGTGGAAGAATACAACCGTGGGCGAGCTTGTGTATCGCGGCAAGTATTACAAGCTTAATCCTATTGCGCAAAGAAGGGCGCTTACTCAACTTGCAACAGGCACAGCTAAAGCGATAGCAATACACCCCTTGTACTCTTCGGCCACCACCGTCATCACAGTCCCAGGGCACAAGAACGATGGCAAGAGCTTCGGAGAGAAATACGCTGCAAGGGTTGCCTCCGAACTAGAAAAGACCTTGGTTGTAACTGAGTGCACGATAGGCGAGCGCCCTCCGGCCAAAGAAACGGGATCCGCCGACCTTGATGGAAAATTTCACATTCGCTCGACATTAGCTGGGCCAGCAATTATAATTGATGATGTGTACCGTTCCGGGGGCTCATTCCGTGCAACCGCTTTAGCCGCACTCCATGCAGGCGCCACCCATGTCTATGGTCTAGCAGCGGTTAGGACACTGAGGAATTAAGATGAGTGATCTTAGGGTTCTTGACAACGAGTCTCTGGTGCTTGCCATCACGGCCTTCATCAACCCTAGGACACCGTCTCAAATCTTTGCCCTCCTGCGCACCGAGGGTCGGGCTAGCCTGCGAGATCGATTCGAAACACTTCCCCCTTCGCACCAAGAGGATATTGTTCGCAAGGCTGCGGAGATGGCGGATAAGGGAATCGGCGTCTTGCTATTCGGGGACGATGACTACCCCGCGAAACTGGGGCCACTTGCCTCTAGTAGTCCAATCCTATTTTATTGGGGAAACTTGGACTTACTCAAGATTCCAGGACTCGGCATGTGTGGGTCACGGCGAGCTTCAGAGCTCGGCCTCAAAGCAGCCTTGGCTTGTGGTGAGGAGGTCCAAGAGCAGGGCGTAGTCGTAGTCTCAGGGTATGCCAAGGGCGTAGATACTGAAACACATCTAGCAGCTCTCCGTGGAGGCGGTAAGACCATCATCGTACTTGCGGAGGGGTTCGACAGCTTCCGCATCAAGAAGACCTTCCCCCGGGAGCTGTTTCGCCGCGAGAACGTGCTAGTTCTCTCGCAATTCGCGCCTCGGCAGCCATGGTCGGCGGGTGGCGCAATGACAAGGAACCGGCTGATTTACGGCCTTGGGCTTGCGCTTGTGGTCGTGGAGGCAGGAGAAAAGGGCGGAACGCTCGCGGCCGGCCAGGGCGCCCTTGATACAGGCCGCCCCGTCTTCGTCCTTGATTTCAACGGGTCCACACCCGCAGGGAACCGGCTACTCCTAGACAAGGGCGGAATACCCGTCTCTACTCGCAAACGACTTGGCGAGGAGATCCGGAAATTGTTAGCCAAGGCGCGTACGGCCAAGCAACAGTTGTCTTTGATCTAGAGACGGCGTCCGTCACCGCTGCTCCTACCATCCGCCCAAGCCATCCCGTCTGCCGCCGACCCACACACCGTGGAGCAGACCAGGGCCAGGGTGACAAGGTGGAGCGCCCTACCGGACGAACGACCTTGTCGCCCTGGCCC
>NZ_JBFBAO010000061.1:0-24636 GCF_040682255.1 Micromonospora sp. NPDC051296
GTTCCCCGGCCTGGACCACGAGGCGACGCTGCGCGACCTGACGGTGGTGGCCGACACCGGTGAGGTGTACGCCGGCGACGGCGCCTGGTTCGCCCTCGGTTCAGGCTCGGCTCAGTTCACGTCAGGCGGTGAAGCGCAGCCGACGACGGCGGGCCACCAGGAACATCGCCCCACCGGCGGCCAGCAGCACGGCCGCACCGGCGATGATGCCGCCCGTCGCGGCACCGGTGACCGGCAGACCGCCGCCGCCACCATCGGTGCAGCCCTCCGGCTGCTCCCACGCCACCGGCTCGCCCTCGAACATGCCGTCTTCGTCCGAGATGCTCGGCGTGACGACCAGGCCGTCGTAGGCGTCGAACGCGACCGAGGTCTTCTCGCCCGGAACGGCCTCCAGCGTCTTGACCGTGCCCTTCTCCGAGGTCAGGGTGACCGAGAAGGCGATGCCGTCGGCCGGGTTGTCGATCCCGAAGATCAGCTCGTCGCAGGTCTCGGTGAGCTCGAAGGTCGGCTCACCCGGCTCCGGCACGACCGGCTCGTCGGTCGGCGTCGGCTCCGGCGTCGGCTCCGTAGTCGGCTCCGGCTCGGTGGTCGGCTCCGGCTCGGTGGTCGGCTCCGGCTCGGTGGTCGGCTCCGGCGTCGGCTCGGTGGTCGGCTCCGGCTCGGTGGTCGGCTCCGGCGTCGGCTCCGGCTCCGTGGACGGCGACGGCGTCGGCTCGGGCGTCTGGCACTTGCCGGTGATCGTCGCCTTGCCGGTCTTGGTGTTCTTGACCGTCTCCCGGTCCTTCACCCACTCGGCCTTCACCGTCAGGCGGGGAGGGTTGTACTTGCTGTACCGCGCGACCTGCTCGCCGACCAGCGAACCCTCGCCCGCCTTCGGCAGCACGGCGTCGACCACGATGTTGGTGACCGGAGTCCGGGGCGAGGTGGTCACCTCGGCGATCCTGGCGGTCCACCGGGATTCGCTGTTCGTGACGGTCCACTGGACCTTCACGTCACCGTTCGGCAGATGGCAGCCGACGCCCTTGATGATCGGGTGGTGGGCGCTGGCCGGGGAAGCGACCACGGCGACGCCCGCCAGGCCGATCAGCGCGCCGGCGGCAGCCGCCGCCACGCGCCGGAAGTTCAGACGGTTCACGTCTACTCCTGATTGGAGGGAACTCGGAGGTGAATCAGGCGGGCGGGAAGCAACACACCGCGCCCGACACCCGGCAGACCCTTATCGATCTGGCGCGACTTGTCGCCCCCTTCAGGCACGCCTAAGGATCTTGTTGTAAATCTGTGATCTTACATATACGGAACGTCCTCGCATGGCTGCGGACCGATCAAGTGCCGGTCGCCCGGCACCGGTCGGGCCGTCGCGTAGCGTCGGGGGCATGAGCGACCGGCAGGTGAGGGCATGAGCAGGTGCGGACGATGACCCGGATCGTCGCCGGCAGTCTCGGCGGCCGGCGGATCACCGCACCGCCGGGCGCCGGCACCCGACCCACCTCCGACCGGGTACGCGAGGCGCTGTTCAGCGCGGTGCAGGCGGAGATCGACCTCGACGGTGCGCGCTTCGCTGACCTGTACGCCGGCTCCGGCGCGGTCGGGCTGGAGGCGCTGTCCCGGGGGGCCGCGCACGTGCTGCTGGTCGAGTCCGACCCGCGGGCCGCCCGGGTGATCCGGGAGAACGTGGCCGCCCTGCGGGTGGCGCCCGCCGCACGGCTGGTCACCGGCAAGGTCGGCACGGTCCTGGCCGCGGGGCCGGACGGCGGTCCGTACGACGTGGTCTTCGCCGATCCGCCGTACGCGCTGCCGGACGAGGGCGTGACCGCGATGCTCGCGGCGTTGGTCGACGGAGGCTGGCTGACGCCCGACGCAGTGGTGGTGGTGGAGCGGTCCAGTCGGAGCGGGCCGGTCGAGTGGGTGGAAGGCGTCACTGGCCTGCGCAGTCGCCGATACGGCGAGACCACCCTTTGGTACGGTCGCCGATCATGAGACGTGCGGTGTGTCCCGGCTCCTTTGACCCGGTCACCAACGGTCACCTCGACATCATCGGCCGGGCCAGCCGGCTGTTCGACGAGGTGATCGTCGGCGTACTGGTCAACCAGTCGAAGACCGGCCTGTTCACCGTCGAGGAGCGCATCGACATGCTCCGCGAGGTGACCGCCTCCTACGACAATGTCCGGGTGGAGTGGTTCCGCGGGCTGCTGGTGGACTTCTGCCGGGCCCAGCGGGCGACCGTGCTGATCAAGGGCCTGCGGGCGGTCAGCGACTTCGACTACGAGTTGCAGATGGCCCAGATGAACATCGGCCTCGCCGGGGTCGAGACGCTGTTCATGCCGACCAACCCGCTCTACTCGTTCCTCTCCTCCAGCCTCGTCAAGGACGTGGCCAAGTGGGGCGGCGACGTCACCCCCCACGTCCCCGACGTGGTCCGCGAAGCCCTGAAAACCCGCCTCACCCCGCCCGCCTGACCCGCTCCACCCGTGCACCACTGCGCCGATCTTGCACTTTCGGTCGTGTTTTTGCCCCGATATCCCCCCTTTGTGGGGACGGCAAGTGCATGATCGGCGAGGTCAGGGGTGAGGGTGGCAAGGGCGACGCGCCGGAGGGCGGGGTGGGGTGTGGGTGGAGTGGGGACGACATCATTGGTTGAAGCGGGAACCCGGCCGCAGCCCGCATGATGTAGGTCGGCCCGACGAAACGACAGGAGTGAGGTACCGGTGGACCCGCTCGACCGCATCGACGAACTGATCGCCATAGTGGAGCAGGCGCGCTCCGTCCCGATGTCGCGCAACAACTGCATGGTCGACCGGGGCGAGATGATCGCGGCCCTCGACGAACTGCGCGTCGAGCTTCCCGCCGACCTGCGCCGGGCCGCCGCCCTGTTGGAGGAGCGGGACAAGATCATGGAGGCCGGTAAGCGGGAGGCCGACCGGATCATCAGCGAGGGTGAGGCGGAACACGCCCGCCTGGTCTCGGTGAACGAGATCACCGTCTCCGCCGAGCACGAGGGTGCCCGGATCATCGCCGAGGCCCGGGCCGAGGCGCAGCGCCTGCGCGACGAGGTCGACGACTACGTCGACACCGCGCTGGCGAACTTCGAACAGTTCCTTACCCGGGCGCTCGCGTCCATCGAACGCGGGCGGGACAAGATGCACGCGCTGCGGGAGATCGGCACCTTCGCCGGCGACGAGGCGGAGCGCCCACTCCCCTTCTGAGCAGCGTCCCCCTAACCGCCGGCCGGGGTCCGGCCAGGCCCCGGTTCGACGCTGGGGTGCTGGTCCAGGTAACCTCGTATGTCGGCCTCTCACCGGCCGGAGTCTGACTATGCCCAAGCACACACCCACTTCACTCGACCCCAGGTCGCCGCTGGTCCTCGACACGAGGGAGCTACCGCGCCGGCCTGGTGCGTTGCGTACCGTCAAACGGGTGGCACCGGCGCCGTCGGACCTCGGCGTGGAGTTGATCGGCGTGCCGGAGGGCGCGGGCCTCGACCTCGATCTGCGGATGGAGTCGGTGTCCGAGGGCGTGCTCGTCTCGGGGACCGTCAGCGGTCCGATCCGGGGCGAGTGCGGGCGCTGCCTGCGCGAGATCAACGACTCGGTGACGGTGACCATCCAGGAGCTGTACGCGTACGAGAACAGCACCACGGATGTCACCACCGAGGAGGATGAGGTCGGCCGTATGCAGGGCGACCTGATCGACCTGGAACCGGCGCTGCGGGACGCGGTGGTGCTCGCACTGCCGACCAACCCGCTCTGCCGGGAGGACTGCCCGGGATTGTGCCCCGACTGCGGGGTGCACTTGGACGATCTGCCGGCCGATCACAGCCACCAGCAGATCGACCCGCGTTGGGCGGGCCTGTCGCAACTGACCCGTACAGAGGAGTAAGAACCGTGGCCGTCCCCAAGCGCAAGATGTCGCGCAGCAACACTCGGTCCCGCCGGGCGAACTGGAAGGCCGCGGCGGTCGCGACCGTGGCCTGCCCGCAGTGCAAGTCCGCGAAGCTGCCGCACGCCGCCTGCTCCGTCTGCGGCACGTACAACGGCCGCCAGGTCCTCGAGGTCTGACCCGGACGCCGAGTGACGTCTCCGACCACGGGTCGGGCGACGCGCACACCCCGGCGATCGCCCGCTGCTCCCGCCGACGCCGGCCGGCTTTCCCCGGCCGGCGTCGCCACGGAGCCGGGCACCGCACGGATCGCCGTTGACCTCCTCGGCGGGGACGACGCTCCCGCCGTCGTGGTGGACGGCGCTCTACGGGCGATGCGCGCCGACCCTGACCTGCACCTCCTGCTCGTCGGCCCGACAAAGGTGGCCGGCGGGCTGATCGACGCCCTCGACCCGGCCCAACGGGCCCGGGTCACCGTCCGTCCGGCGCACACCGCCGTCGACATGGCCGACGATCCCACCGCCGCCCGCGCCGAGTCCACCGTCCGGGCGACCGTTGCCGCCGTCCGTGCCGGGCTGGCCGACGCGCTGGTCTCCGCCGGGTCCACCGGCGCCACCGTCACCGCCGCCGCGCTCGGCCTCGGCCGTTGGCCCGAGGTCCGCCGGCCGGCACTCGCCGCCGCCCTGCCCGCCGTCTCCGGGCCCGTCGTGCTGCTCGACGTCGGCGGCTCGCTGGAACCGGGCCCGGCGACCCTGGCCCGGCACGCCGTGCTCGGCGCCGCGTACGCCGCGGTCGCGCACGGCCTCGCCGCGCCCCGGGTGGGGCTGCTCTCCGTGGGCACCGAGCCCGGCAAGGGCGACCGGGCCCGCCGGCTGGCCGACCCCGTGCTCAGCGCCGTGGCACTGCCCGCCGACGCCCGCTACGTCGGGCTGGTCGAGGGGTACGACGTCTGCCTCGGCACGCGTGCCGATGTGGTGGTCACCGACGGGTTCACCGGTAACGTGCTGCTCAAGGCCGTCGAGGGCGCGTACGCCATGGCCGGCGGGCCACCGCCCGGCGGGGACGCACCCCGGGCGGCCGCCCTGCTCGGGGTGGCCGGCACGGTGGTGGTCTGCCACGGAGCCGCCCAGCCCGACGACATCGCCTCCGGCATCGCCCTGGCCGCCCATCTCTGGCGGCGGAACGCCACCGACCGGGTCGCCGCGCTGCTCGCCGGGGACCGCACCGATCGCACGACCGACACCGAGGTACGTACATCATGAGCAACGACAAGCGACGGCGGCCCTCCATCGGCCATCTGGAGGCCGCCTTCGGCGTCTCGATGGACCCGGAACTGCTGGAGCGGGCGCTCACCCACCGCTCGTACGCCTACGAGAACGGCGGCCTGCCCACCAACGAGCGGCTGGAGTTCCTCGGCGACTCGGTGCTCGGTGTGGTGATCACCACCGCCCTCTTCCACAACCACCCGGACCTGCCCGAGGGGCAGCTGGCCAAGCTGCGCGCCAGCGTGGTCAACATGCGCGCCCTCGCCGACGTGGCCCGTGGCCTGGGTCCGGAGGGGCTCGGCCAGTACCTGCTGCTGGGCAAGGGTGAGGAGACCACCGGCGGCCGGGACAAGGCGAGCATCCTCGCCGACACCCTGGAGGCGCTGCTCGGCGCGATCTACCTCCAGTACGGGCTGGACACCGCCGCCATCGTCATCCACCGGCTGTTCGACCCGCTGATGGCCGAGTCGGCGGGCCGGGGTGCCGCGCTGGACTGGAAGACCAGCCTGCAGGAGCTGACGGCCGCGCTCGGTCTCGGTGTTCCGGAGTACCGGATCGAGGGCGCCGGGCCGGATCACCTGAAGACCTTCACCGCCTGGGTGGTGGTCGCCGGCAACCGGTACGGCGGTGCCGACGGGCGCAGCAAGAAGGAGGCCGAGCAGCGGGCGGCCGAGTCCGCGTGGCGGACCCTCACCGAGCAGGCCGAGACGGCTGCCGACGGCTCGGTGGAGGCGGCGGTTCAGGTCGACGCGACCGCCGGTGACGGGCAGAACGACCCGGTCGGCGAGGTCCAGGCCGAGGCCGGCCGTGCCTGAGCTGCCGGAGGTGGAGACCGTCCGGCAGGGGTTGGCCCGCTGGGTGATCGGCCGGCGGATCGACTCGGTCGAGGTACGCCACCCCCGGGCGGTCCGCCGGCACGTTCCGGGCGGTGCCCACTTCGCCGACGTCCTGGCCGGCCGGACCGTGCTCGACGCCCGCCGGCGCGGCAAGTATCTCTGGCTACCGCTGGACAGCGGCGACGCGGTGGTCGGGCACCTCGGGATGTCCGGTCAGCTGCTCCTGCAACCGGCCGCCACGCCCGACGAGACGCACCTGCGGGTGCGGTTCCGCTTCACCGATGACGGCCCCGAGCTGCGTTTCGTCGACCAGCGCACGTTCGGTGGGCTGTCGGTGAGCGAGGGCGGTGCCACGCTACCGGCGGAGATCGCGCACATCGCCCGGGACCCGATGGACCCGGAGTTCTCCGAGACGGAGTTCGTCGCCGCGCTGCGTCGGCGGCGTACCGAGGTCAAGCGGGCCCTGCTCGACCAGACGCTGATCTCCGGGGTGGGCAACATCTACGCCGACGAGGCGCTGTGGCGGTCGGGACTGCACGGCGCCCGGCCGACCGACGCGCTGACCGGTCCGGCCGCCCGGCGGCTGCTCGGCCACGTGCGGGACGTGCTCGGTGAGGCGCTCACCGCGGGCGGCACCAGCTTCGACGCCCTCTACGTCAACGTCAACGGCGAGAGCGGCTACTTCGACCGCTCGCTGAACGTGTACGGCCGCGAGGGGCAGCCGTGCCGTCGCTGCGGCGCGTCGGTCCGCCGCGAGGCGTTCATGAACCGCTCGTCCTACAGCTGCCCCCGCTGCCAACCCCGCCCCCGCGGCACCCTGCGCGCCTGACCCCTGCCCGCCTTCCCGCCCGTCGATCTTGCAGTTTCTGTCCCCGCAAAGGCTGTAAAAAGGGCGTATCGGCGACCGAAAGTGCAAGATCGGCGCAGTGTCGGGGTGGGTCACGGGGAGGGACAGGGTAGCCGCCAGGCGTCGAGGGTGCGGTTCTTGCGGATGGAGGCGAAGCCGTAGCCGACGCTGGTGACGCAGAAGTCCGTGGTGACGCCGGCGTACTCGACGTGGAACACCGGCTTGCCGGCCTCGGCGAAGGGCAGCAACTTGTCACACTGGGTCAGCCGTACGCACTCCTCGTTGACCGCGAAGTCGAAGTCCGGCGCCAGCGCGGCGACCTGCGGCAGGTCGCCCAGCAGACCGGGGGAGAGGTCCAGCGAGCGGGCCAGCGCGGCGAGCCGGCGGTTGAACTGCAACTGGTGGTCGAAATCCAGCGGGAATCCGGAGCGCTGCTGGTAGCCGTCGGCGTCGGCGAGCACCACCGCGCCGAAGCCCTTGCCACGGCAGAGCCGGAACCGGTCGGCCAGCACCGGCCGCACGATGTCCCACTGGCGTACGTCCAGCCAGATGCGCCCGGTGCGGGCTGCCGTCGCGCCGAGCACCTGCGGCGGGTACCGGCTCGCGTCCGGGTCGTCGGGGTGGACCGATCCGACGTACACCTGACAGATGAGCCGGCGGTCCCGGGATCGCAGCTGGGCGGTCTGCGCCGCGGTCGTGGTGATCGGGTCGAGCACGAACACGTCCGCCTCGACCGCCGGGTCCAGCACCCCGTGCAGCTGCCACTGCCACTGCCAGGAGCGGGTGGCGGTGGTCGGCCAGCTGGTTGGCGCGCCGGGCGGGGGGAGGTCGGGCCGGCAGGCGGCCACCGTCACGACCAGCGCGAGCGCCAGGCCGGCCGACAGCGCCCGGCGTACCGCTCGCGCCGGTCGTCCGCCCAGCCCGATCCGCATCGCCAGCTCCGCAGGTCGCGGGGCGGCGTTGCGCCGCCCGAGCCGGTACGCCGGCACTGGCGTACCTCACCGGGTCAAACGAGCACAGACCCGACAAGGACTCGCAGTTCGGCGTGCCGCAGCTCAACCGCGGCGGCCGAGCTCAGCGCGGCGCGGCGAAGACCTGCGTCCAGTACGGCCCGTTGCTGCTCGCCACGCCGACGCCGATCTCGGTGAAGGCGCAGTTCACGATGTTGGCCCGGTGGCCGGGGCTGTTCATCCAGGCGTCCATCACCGCGGCCGGCGTCTTCTGGTTCCAGGCCACGTTCTCGCCGTACGTGCGCCAGACATACCCGACCCGGTCGATCCGCTCGCCAGGGTCACTGCCGTCGCTGCCGGTGTGCGACATGTTCCGGTTGTCCGCCTGGTCCTGGCTGTGCCGCTGGGCCGCCGTCATCAGCTTCTCGTCGACGCTCAGCGCGCCACAGCCGGCCTTGGCCCGCTCCGCGTTGACCAGTTCGACGACCTGCGCCGCCTCCGAGGTGGAGCCGGCGGGCGGGGACCCGGTGGACGGGGAGGCGCTGGACGGGGCGGTGGTGGCCGTGGCACCCCGGCTCGGGCTGCCCTGACGCTCGACGCTCTGCCGTGAGGCCGCCGTGCTGGGCGACGGCGCGGGTGTGGGCTTGCTGGTCCGGCTCGGCGACGGCGCCGCGGTGCTCGGGGAGAGGCTCGGGCTGGGGCTCGGCTCGTCGAGCGTCTCGACGGGGAGGTCCTCCTCCTCGGGCAGTGCCGGAGCGGTGGCGACGATGCCCTCGCCGGCGGTGGCGTCGGGCCGGGAGTCGTCACCGGGCATCGCGAGAGCCGCGACGCCGATGCTCACCACGAGGGTGGCCGCTGCGGCGGCGCCGCCCAGCACCAGGGGACGCCGCGACCGGCGGCCGGTGACCCGGCTGGTCCGGGTCGCTGCGACGGCGGGTTCGCCGGCTCCGTCCCCGCCGTACCGGTCGTGGTCCGGCTGGGCGTATCCGTCCTGCCGGGCGTCGCCCGGCGTGCCGTACCACTGGTTCGCGGTGTCGTACCGGTCGGTGTCGTACCGGTCGGGCTCCGGAACGGCGTGCCGGGCGGTCCGGTCCGTGGCGTGCTGGGCGGTCCAGTCCGCGGCGTGGCCGACTGACGTGGTGGGCTCGTCCACCGACCAGCCGCCGGTGGTCGGCTCGTAGTGTCCGGTTCCCGGCTCGATGGCCCGGTAGTGCTCGCCGGAGTGCCAACCCGCCTCCTCCCGGAAGGAGGCGTACGAGTTGGTGGGGGCGTCGTACCGGCCCTGCTCCGCCGCCGGGTACGACGGCTCGGCCGGCGGGTACGCCTCTGCCGCCTGGTACGGGTGCGGGGTGCCGGAGCGCCACTGCTCGGTCGGCTGGTCGTGGTACCGCCCGTCGGACGGGCCCTCCGGCTCGTCGCCGAACAGGTACGACGAACGTGGCGCCGGTCGGTCGGTCAACCAGGCCGGCTCGTCGGTCGGCGGTTCCGGTCGCCGGGCGTTGCCCGCCGGGTCGATCGGATCGTTCCTGCCGTGCACGCCTGTCGCCTCCACGGGTCGGGTACGGGCCGAGGTGACGCTACGTGGTGGTTCTGAGCAGCGGCAATGTGGCTAAGGAAGAGTTAAGAGGAGCCTGCCCGTCCGGGTGAGGTGTTCCGGCAATCCGGAGCGTAGAGTCGGGGCGTCCGGACAGAGCGTGTCCGCGCCTTGTGGCAGCCCCCGGCGACGGGCCAGGTGGACGTCGAGATGATCTACGGCCTGCGCGAACTTGACGAAGCAGGGGTTTGCGGCTCAATATGGAGATGTCGCCAGTCGCGCCCGGCCATGCCCAGAATTCGCGGGAATGGTAGTCGCGTACACAGGGGCGCGCGTTGGCCGGCCTCTCCGGCAGCGCAAATCAAGGAGTCGAAATGGCGAAGGCCCTCTTTGGCCACGTAGGTGCGGCGCCCGACCGGCGTCTGCTCGACGAGGTCACCCGACTGCGTGCCAGGGTTCAGTCACTGGAGTTCGAGGTCACCCGGCTGCGCGCTGAGAACGATCGGCTCGCGGCGGCTGCGGCAGAGGCGGACGATCTGCTCCGTCTGGCCGAGCCCGTGCTGACCTGACCCACCTGGCCGCCACAACCGAATAGCACCACCGCACCGCAGCGCGCCGACACGATGTGCCGGCGCGCAGTTCTGTCCGTACCCCTTTTCAGCCGGTCGCGACGGCGTGGGCCGGACGGCGGGCGGCGACCGGCAGGCGGGTCGCGTGGAGCGCTCCGCCCGGTCCCGGGTTAGTCTGCGGGTTTACCAGGGTCCGCGCAGCCGGGCGACGGTACGGCGGCCACCGGACGAGGATCGAGAAGGTGCATCTCAAGAGCCTGACGGTGAAGGGCTTCAAGTCCTTCGCCTCCGCGACGACGCTCAAGCTGGAGCCGGGGATCACCTGCGTGGTGGGCCCGAACGGCTCCGGCAAGTCCAACGTCGTCGACGCCATCGCCTGGGTGCTCGGCGAGCAGGGCGCGAAGGCGCTGCGTGGCGGCAAGATGGAGGATGTCATCTTCGCCGGCACCGCCGGCCGGGCCCCGCTGGGCCGGGCCGAGGTGACCCTCACCATCGACAACACCGACGGCGCACTGCCGATCGAGTACACCGAGGTCTCCATCACCCGCCGGATGTTCCGCTCCGGCGAGAGCGAGTACGAGATCAACGGCGACTCCTGCCGCCTGCTCGACATCCAGGAACTGCTGTCCGACTCCGGCATCGGCCGGGAAATGCACATCATCGTCGGGCAGGGCCGGCTCGACGGCATGTTGCACGCCAAGCCGGAGGACCGGCGGGCGTTCATCGAGGAGGCGGCCGGCGTCCTCAAGCACCGCAAGCGCAAGGAAAAGGCGCTACGCAAGCTCGACGCGATGCAGACCAATCTCAACCGCCTCACCGACCTCACCGCCGAGCTGCGCCGCCAGCTCAAGCCGCTCGGCCGGCAGGCCGAGGTGGCCCGGCGGGCCGCCGTGATCCAGGCCAACCTGCGCGACGCCCGGCTGCGGCTGCTCGCCGACGACCTGGCCACCCTGCGCACCACGCTCGACAAGGAGATCGCCGACGAGACCGCGCTGCGGCACCGGCGTGAGCAGGTGGAGACCGAGCACGCCGAGGTGCAGGCCCGCCTCGGTGAGTTGGAGGCGGCGCTGGCCGAGGACGCCCCGCTGCTGGCCGCCGCGCAGGACACCTGGTACAAGCTCTCCGCGTTGCAGGAGCGGTTCCGCTCGATCGAGCAGCTTGCGGTGGAGCGGCTGCGACACCTGAGCGCCACGCCGGACGACGAGCGTCCGGGCCGCGACCCGGAGCAGCTGGAGGCCGAGGCCGAGCGGATCCGCGAGCAGGAGGAGGAGCTGCGGGCGGCGCTCACCGACGACCAGATCCGCCTGGCCGAGGCGGTGGAGCACCGCCAGGAGCTGGAACGGCAGCTCGCCGCCGCGGAGCGGGAGCTGGTCGCCGCCGCGAAGGCGATCGCCGACCGACGGGAGGGGCTGGCCCGGCTGACCGGGCAGGTCAACTCCGCCCGGGCGCGGACCACCAGCGCGGGGGAGGAGATCGAACGGCTCGCCGCCGCGCACACCGACGCGCTGGCCCGGGCCGAGCGGGCGCAGGCCGAGCTGGACGCGGTCGCCGAACAGTCCACCGAGGCGGACCGCGACAACGCCGATCTGGACGCCCGGCACGCCGAGGCGGTCGCCGCCCAGGAGAAGGCGCAGGCGACGGTCCGGTCCCTGTCCGACGCCGAGCGGACGGCGGAGAAGGACGCCGCCACCTGGAAGGCCCGCGAGGAGGCGCTCGCGCTCGGCCTGCGCCGCAAGGACGGCGCTGGGGCGTTGCTGGCCCGCGCCGACCAGGTGCCCGGCCTGCTGGGTAGCCTCGCCGGCCTGCTCACGGTCGCTCCCGGCCACGAGGCGGCGCTCGCCGCGGCGCTGGGCGGCCTGGCCGACGCGGTGGCGGTCACCGGCGTGGACGAGGCCGTCGAGGCGATGCGGCTGCTGAAGATCTCCGACGCCGGGCGCGCCGGGCTGCTGGTCGGCAGCCCCGCCGGGCCGGGGATGGCCGGCTCGGCCGACGCGTTGCGTCCGAAGCTGCCAGA
This sequence comes from Micromonospora sp. NPDC051296, assembly GCF_040682255.1. Classification (NCBI taxonomy): domain Bacteria; kingdom Bacillati; phylum Actinomycetota; class Actinomycetes; order Micromonosporales; family Micromonosporaceae; genus Micromonospora; species Micromonospora sp. NPDC051296. The sequence continues at coordinate 11,892 of NZ_JBFBAO010000061.1, forward strand.
CGCCGCGCACTGGGCCCCCGACCTGGTCGACTGCGATGCCCAGATCCGCCCGGCGGTGCACCGGGCGCTGCGCGACGTGGTGCTGGTCGACGACCTCGCCACCGCCGCCGAGGTGGTCGCCGGCAACCCCGAGTTGCGGGCGGTCACCCGGGAGGGAGACGTGGTCGGGGCGTACGCGGCGGCCGGCGGGTCGGCGAAGGCGCCCAGTTACATCGAGGTGCAGGCGGCGGTCGAGGAGGCCCGGGCCAACCGGCTCGCCGCCGAGCGGACCAGCGCCGAACTGCGCGAGCAGCTGGTCGACGCCCGGTCCGCCGCGGCCGAAGCCAAGGAGACGGTGCAGCACGCCGCCGCCGCCAAGCGGGAGGCGGAGAGCCACCGAAACGCCGCCGCCCGTCGGTTGGCCGAGCTGGGCGCTGCCGCCCGGTCGGCGAAGGCGGAGACGGACCGCCTCGGTGAGTCGCGGGCCCGCGCCGAGGCGGCCCGGGAACGGGACCTCACCGCCCTGGCCGAGCTGGCGGAGCGGCTGCGGCTGGCGGAGGCGACGCCGATCGACGCCGAGCCCTCCACCGACGAGCGCGACCAGCTCGCCGCCATGGTGCCGCAGGCCCGACAGAACGAGATGGAGGTCCGGCTCGCGGTGCGTACCGCCGAGGAGCGGGTGGCCTCCATCGCCGGGCGGGCCGACTCGCTGCGCCGGCAGGCCACCGCCGAACGCGCCGCCCGGGAACGGGCCGCCGCCCGGCGGGCGGCGCGAACCCGCGGCGCCGGCATCGCCCGGGCCGTCGCCGGTGGCGCGCGGGAGGCGCTGACCCGGCTGGCCACCAGCATCGCTCAGGCCGAGGAGCACCGCGACGCGGTGGCCCGCGAGCGGGCCACCCGCGAGGCGGAGCTTCAGGAGGTGCGGGCCGCCGCCAAACGGTTCGGCGCGGAGCTGGAGCGGCTGACCAGTCAGGTGCACCGGGACGAGGTCGCCCGCGCCGAGCAGCGGCTGCGCATCGAGCAGCTGGAGGCCAAGGCCGCCGAGGACTTCGGGCTGACCGTGGAGACGCTCATCGCCGAGTACGGTCCGGACCAGCCGGTGCCGCCGACCGAGGCCGAGGTGGCCGCCGCGGAGCGCGACGGCCTGCCGGTGCCCGAACCGGTCCGCTACGAGCGGCCGGTGCAGGAGAAGCGGGCCGCCAAGGCCGAGCGGGAACTCGTCCTGCTCGGCAAGGTCAACCCCCTCGCGCTGGAGGAGTTCGCCGCGCTGGAGGAGCGGTACAAATTCCTCTCCGAGCAGTTGGAGGACCTCAAGGCGACCCGCCGCGACCTGCTCACCGTGGTCAAGGATGTCGACGACCGGATCCTGGAGGTCTTCGCCAGCGCCTTCGCCGACACCGCGCGGGAGTTCGAGCAGGTCTTCACCGTGCTGTTCCCCGGCGGCGAGGGCCGGTTGATCCTCACCGACCCGGACGACCTGCTGACCACCGGGGTCGAGGTCGAGGCCCGCCCGCCCGGCAAGAAGATCAAGCGGCTGTCGCTGCTCTCCGGCGGCGAGCGGTCCCTGACGGCGGTGGCGATGCTGGTGGCGATCTTCCGCGCCCGGCCCAGCCCGTTCTACATCATGGACGAGGTCGAGGCGGCCCTCGACGACGTCAACCTGGGCCGGCTGATCACCCTGCTCGCGCAGCTGCGGGAGAAGAGTCAGCTGATCGTCATCACGCACCAGAAGCGCACCATGGAGATCGCCGACGCGCTGTACGGCGTCACCATGCGTGGCGGGGTGACCCAGGTGATCAGCCAACGGCTCAACCGGGCCGACGGAGACGACGAGCGGCGCAGCCGCGGCGAGGAGAACGGGTAGTGGCTCGGGAACGCGCGACGGCGCTCCTGCTGGATTTCGACGGCGTACTGCGTCGGTGGGACCCGGCGGTTGCCGCCGAGGTGGAGCGGGAGTACGGCCTCTCCGCCGGTGTGCTCGGTGAGATCGCCGAGTCCTGGGGGCTGCTCCAGCCGGTGCTCACCGGCCGGGTGAGCCATGCCGAGTGGGTGTCGAGTGTCGCCGACGCCCTGACCCCCTCGGTCGGCGACCCGACGCGGGCCCGAGCCGCCGTGGAGCAGTGGCAGCGGTACCGCGGTGAGGTCGACCCGGAGGTGCTGGCGTTCGTCCGCGAGGTGCGGGCCGCCGGCATCCGGGTCGGGCTCGGCACCAACGCGACCGACCTGCTCGACGCCGACCTGGCCGCACTCGACCTCACCGGCGAGCTGGACGTGGTGGTCAACTCCTCGGTCATCGGGGTGCACAAGCCGGCCAAGGAGTACTTCCAGGCCGCCTGCGCGGCGCTGGACACCCCGCCGGCCCGGGTGCTCTTCGTCGACGACGAGGACCGGGCGATCAGCGGCGCCCGGGTGGCGGGGCTGTCGGCGCACCGGTGGACCGGTCCGGCCGACCTGCGCTACCTGCGGGCGGCGCTGGCGTTCTGAGTGCGGATTCGCCGGCCGGCTGCGGCTCGGGCGCGGCCTTGCCGGCCGGTTGCGGCCTGAGCCGTAAAGGCGGTCACTCGCCGGTGACGCCGTCGATGCGCTCGCGGAGCAGGTCGGCGTGCCCGTTGTGCCGGGCGTACTCCTCGATCATGTGGCAGTAGACCCAGCGCAGGTTGAACGTCCGGTGCTTCGGGCCGACCTCGGTGAACGTCTCGTCCAGGGACCGGCCGGCGACGGCGTCGCGGGCCAGTTCCACCTGCTGGTGGTAGGTGGCGAAGTCGGCCTCCGCGTCGGCGGTGCTGACGTCGAAATCGGCGTCCGGATCTTCCTCGGTGAAGTAGGCGTAGTCGACCTGTTCGCCGAGGAAGTTCTCCCGGAACCACCAGGCTTCCACCTCGGCCATGTGCCGTAGCAGGCCGAGCAGGATGAGCCCGGACGGCTCGACGCTCGCGGTCTTCAGCTGCTCGGCGGTCAGGCCCGCGCATTTGAGCAGCAGGGTCTGCCGGTGGTAGTCGAGCCAGCCCGCCAGCATGGTGCGCTCGTCGCCGACGTAGGGCTCGGGGGTCCGGGTGATCTCCGGTGCTCTCCAGGTCATGCCCGCCATCCTGGACCGCATATCTGACAACCGGCGACACGTTTTTCGCTCAGGGCACCACGACCACGGGCCAGCGGCCGGTGCGGACCAGGCGGGTGGCGACCGAGCCGACCAGGCGGTGCCCGGCCTGCTCGGACGTGCCCACCACGACCAGGTCCGCCCGGGTCTCGGCGGCCGCGGCGCACAGTTCGGTGTACGCGTCGCCGCGCCGGCACAGGAAGGTCACCGGCACGCCCAGTTCATCGGCGCCGCGCCGGCATTCCTGGCGCAGGTCCTCGGCCAGTTCGTCGTGGGTCTGCTGCACGGCGCCGGCCACCACGCCCGAGATCATCGCGGCGTAGGCGGCCGGCGAGCTGACGAAGACCACCACCAGCCCGGCGCCCTGGCGGCGGGCCAGCCCGGCGGCGTAGGCGGCGGCGCGCAGCGAGGTCCGGCTGCCGTCGACGCCGACCAGGACCACCCGGGGGCCGTCGGTGCCCCGCTCGTACGGCAGGGGGCGGGCCTGCGGGCCGTACTGCTCGCGATCGACCGGACTGCTCATCGGGTCAGTCCCGGACGCCGGTGCGGAGCACGGCGACGCCGCCGCCCGCCGCCACGGTCGACTCCTGCTCGACCTCGTCGGCGAGCGGGCCGCCGGTGTGCCGCAGCAGCGGCACCTCCTTGATGAAGAGGACCGCGATCAGGGCGATCAGCCCGAACGGCGCGGCGGCCAGGAAGATGTCCCCGGCTCCGTGCCCGTACGCGGCCTCCACCACCGCCCGGATCGGGGCGGGCAGGCTGTGCACGTCCGGCAGGGTGCCGCCGCTGCCGGACGTGGTCGGGATGCCGAGCGCGGCCAGTCCGTCGGCGAGGTACCGCGTGACGTTGTGGCCCAGCAGCGCACCCAGCGCGCTGACGCCGACCGCGCCGCCGAGGCTGCGGAAGAAGGCCACCACCGAGCTGGCCGCGCCGAGTTCGTGCGCGCCGACGGTGTTCTGCACGGCGAGTACCAGGTTCTGCATGGTCATGCCCACACCGATGCCGACCAGCGCCATGAAGATGGCGAGCCGCCAGTACGGGGTGTCCGCCCGCAGCGTGCCCATCAGCGCGAAGCCGACGGTGAGCAGGGCCGACCCGGCGACCAGGTAGCGCTTCCAGCGTCCGGTGCTGGTGATGAGCCGGCCGACGACCGTGGAGGAGACCAGCAGGCCGAGGATCATCGGCAGGGTCATCAGGCCGGACATGGTCGGGCTCACCCCGCGGCTGATCTGGAAGTACTGGCCGAGGAAGACCGAGGCGCCGAACATGGCGATGCCGACCGCGATGCTGGCCAGCACCGAGAGGGTGATGGTGCGGTTGCGGAACAGTCGCGGTGGGATCAGCGGCTCGCTGGCCCGGGTCTCCACCCGGATCGCGGCGGCCCCGAGCAGCAGCGCGCCGCCCACCATGGCCGTGCTCTGCCAGGAGAGCCAGTCGTACCTGTTGCCGGCGAGCGAGACCCAGATCAGCAGCAGCGACACGGCAGCGGTGATCAGCGTGGCGCCCCACCAGTCGATCTTCACCTTGCGCTTGACCACCGGCAGGTTGAGGGTCTTCTGGAGCACGATCAGGGCGAGGACCGCGAACGGCACGCCCACGTAGAAGCACCAGCGCCAGCCGAGCCAGGAGGTGTCGACGATGACGCCGCCGATCAGCGGACCGCCGATGGTGCCGACGGCCATCACCGCACCGAGGTAGCCGCTGTACCGGCCGCGCTCACGGGGCGCGATCATCGTCGCCATGATCACCTGAGCCAGCGCGGTGAGACCGCCGGCACCGACGCCCTGGAGCACCCGGCAGGCGATCAGCTGCCCGGTGGACTGGGAGAGCCCGGCCAGCACGGAGCCGAGCACGAACACCGCCAGGGCGATCTGGACCAGCACCTTCTTGCTGGTCAGGTCGGCGAGCTTGCCCCAGAGCGGGGTGGTCGCGGTGGTCGCCAGCAGCGTCGAGGTGACCACCCAGGTGTACGCGGACTGGGTGCCGTGCAGTTCGGTGATGATCCGGGGCAGCGCGTTCGCGACGACCGTGCCGGACAGGATCGCGACGAACATGCCCAGCAGCAGGCCGGAGAGCGCTTCCAGGGTCTGCCGGTGGGTCATGTTGACGGTGGTCGCCCGAGCGGGCGCGGTCACCTGCGTCATTGGGGGTGCCTCCGAACGGAGTCGAGAGTTGTTGCTTGGGGCAACACTAGAGGTTGGTTGCCTCAAGCAACAACTTAGCGAAGTGGCCGACCTATTCCGCGTCCGCTCAGTTCAGTCCCAGGCGTCGTTGAAACGCCGCATCAGGCGCGCGAGGTCCTCGACGTCCTGCCGTGGCCAGCTCTCCAGGGCCCGGCGGATCTGCCCCAGGCGCGACGCCCGGGCGGCGTCGAACCGGCGCTGGCCCTCCTCGGTCAGGCTGAGCTGGGCGGCCCGCCGGTCGCTCGGATCGGGGTCGCGCCGGACCAGCCCGAGGCTCTCCAGGCTGTTGATCTGCCGGCTGAGCGTGCCCTTGCCGATGCCGAGCCGGGTGGCCAGGTCGGTGAGCCGGATCGCGCCGGAGCGACGCAACCAGAGCAGCAGCCCGTACGTGTTCGGCTCCAGGTCGGGGTGCACCTCGCTGGCGATCTCCCAGGAGATCGCGCGCCCACGGCGCAGCAGTGCGGTCAGCTCGTGCTCGACCTCGCGCAGGCTCTCCGGCAACTGCTCGTCCACTCGGGCAGCGTACTCAGCTGGCGTCGGTGAGCCGGTGCCGTGCCACCTCGCGGAGGCGACCGTCGCCGGTGGTGCCCTCGATCGTCACCTCGGCCGCCCGGCCGGCGTGGGTCAGCGTGGCCACCGCGTTGCCGAAGTACGGCCCGGCCAGCTTGCGCCACTTCACCGAGGACCGGCGCACCCCGGCGGTACGGGCCAGCGCCCGGGTCGCCCCGGCCGGCCCGCGCGCCCAGCTGAGCCGCATCAGCGGGCGTATCCCGGCCGGCACCTGGTTGTGGATCGGTGAGCAGGTGAGCTGGTGCACCGGGGTGCGTACCGCCGGGTCGGCGAACCGGACCCGGGCCACGTACGAGTGGTGCACGTCGCCGGAGAGCACGCTGATCGACGCCGGCGCCGGGTACGCCGGGCCGGCGCCCTTGCGGTCGTCGGGCGTGCCGGGGGTGCCGCTGCCGATCCGGGCGAACAGCGCGCCGAGGGCGTCGAACGAGCGGCGGAACGCGCCCCAGTGCTCCAGGTCGAGCGCGCGGCGCAGCCGCTCGCCCAGCCCGGCGATCCACGGCCGTCGGGAGTCGGCCAGCTTCTCGTTCCACGCCTCGATGTGGTGGATGCCGGGCGGCAGCAGCCAGGGCAGGGAGGAGCCGACCACCAGGTGGTCGTAGCTGCCGTGGGCCCGGTCCACGAACCACGACCACTCGGCGGGCGGCAGCATGGCCCGCCGGCCCGGCACCAGCACCCGACTGCACCGGCTGTCCAGCATCACCAGGCGGGTCCGGCCCAGATCGAGCGCGTAGCTGAACTGGTACTGCACTCCGTTCCAGCGCTGGGTGTCGTGGGCCAGGTCGGCCTCGGTGTCGACCCGCTGGCCGAACTCGCGCAGCACCCCGGTGGCGTCCTCGGCCGCGGTCACCTTCGCGAAGACCGGGTCGGCGGCGATCTCGTCCGGCGAGAGGTTCCCCAGGTGCTGGTACACCCAGTAGGAGGCCAGCCCGCTGGCGATCCGCTCGGCCCACCAGGGCTGCTCGCGCATCTCGGCCCGCCACGACGCCGAGGTGTTCCAGTCGTCGATGATCTCGTGGTCGTCGAAGATCATCACGCTCGGCACGGTGGAGAACAGCCAGCGGATCTCCGGGTCGCTCCACGACTCCAGGTAGAGCTTGGTGTACTCGTCGAAGCTGACCACCTGGTCGCTCGGCGCGCCTCTGGGCCGCCGCCGACGCCGCCGCAGCAGGCGTTTCATGGTCGGCGAGGTCTCGTCGGCGTAGACCTGGTCGCCGAGCAGCACCAACAGGTCGGGCAGGGCCGCCGGCTCCGGGTCGGCCAGCACCCGCCGGGTGTACGCGTCCAGCGCGTCCGGGGGGAGCTTGCGGGTGGTCGCCTGCTGGGTGGCTTCCCGGCAGGAACCGAAGAGCAACCGGACCGGCTGGTCCCGGTCGTCGGCGGCGCGGGTCCGGATCATGCTCGGCGGGAAGCGGCTGTCCGGCAGTGGCCAGGCCACCTCGTCGTCGATCAGCACCTGGTAGGTGGTGGCGCTGTCCGGGGTGAGCCCGTCCACCACCACGAGCGCGTAGTGGTGGTCGTACGCGGAGAAGGTGGGTGCCGTGCCGGTGGCGCCACCGGCCGTGCGGACGGTGACCACCGCGGGCGCCGTGGTCTCGACCCACACGGTGGCCCGTGTCCCGACGATCCGCCGCAGTAGCGGACCGATGAGCAGTTGGGCGGCGGGCATGGCGAAACCTCCGAGCCGAGGGAACTCCCTCTTTACTACCCAGCCGGCGGTCGAAGCACTGCTGGCTGGCCGAGCCTATCGCCGGCCGCCGGTGCCGGAGGGCGCGGTGGATGAGACGCCGTCGCGGGCATCTGACAGGATTTCGGCATGATGGACTACCTCCTCGTCGCACTCGCCCTGCTCGGCGTGCTGATCCTCGCCGGGATCGGGTTGGTCGTGCCGCGGCTACGCCGGCGGCCGGAGCCGCCGCTGCCGCGTACGGAGGTCGACACCCGGACGGAGGAGGGCCTCGCCGGACCGCCGGTGCAGGCGCCGGAGTCCGACCTGTCCACCGGCGTGCTGGTCGAGCCGCCGCCGGTCATCGAGGCGCCGGCCCCGGCCGTCGAGGTGCCCGAGCCCACCGCCGGCCGGCTGGTGCGGCTGCGGTCCCGGCTGTCGCGCTCGCAGAACGTCTTCGGCAAGGGGCTGCTCGGTCTGCTCAGCCGCGACCGGCTCGACGAGGACGTGTGGGAGGAGATCGAGGACAGCCTGATCACCGCCGACGTGGGGGTCGACGCCACCCGCGAGATCGTCGACCGGCTGCGGGAGCGGACCCGGGTGCTGGGCACCCGGACGGTCGCCGAGCTGCGCGCCCTGCTCGCCGCCGAGCTGGTCAACGCGCTCGACCCGGCGCTGGACCGGTCCCTGCACACCGCGCCGAAGGAAGGCGTGCCGGCGGTGCTGCTGGTGGTCGGCGTCAACGGCGCCGGCAAGACCACCACCTGCGGCAAGATCGCCCGGGTGCTCATCGCCGACGGCCGTAGCGTGCTGCTCGGCGCAGCCGACACCTTCCGGGCCGCCGCCGCGGACCAGTTGGAGACCTGGGCCGGGCGGGTCGGTGCCGAGACCGTCCGAGGCCCGGAGGGCGCCGACCCGGCCAGCGTCGCCTTCGACGCGGTCCGGCGCGGCATCGACACCGGCGTGGACACCGTGCTCGTCGACACCGCCGGCCGCCTACAGAACAAGATCGGCCTGATGGACGAGCTGGGCAAGGTCAAGCGGGTGGTGGAGAAGCACGGACCGATCGACGAGACCCTGCTGGTGCTCGACGCCACCACCGGCCAGAACGGGCTGGAGCAGGCCCGGGTCTTCACCGAGGTGGTCAACGTCACCGGGGTGGTGCTCACCAAGCTCGACGGCACGGCCAAGGGCGGCATCGTGATCGCCGTGCAGCGCAAGCTCGGCATCCCGGTGAAGCTGGTCGGCCTCGGCGAGGGCAAGGACGACCTGGCCCCGTTCGACCCCGCGCAGTTCGTCGATGCACTGTTGGGCACCGACGCCCCCGGGCAGACCGCGTAACCTCGGGTGACCAGAGACGATCGCGCGTACGCGGGCTGGCGCGACCCGAGCCACCCGTCGCAGCGCCTCGGGAGACCGTACGTGACTTCGCAGGAGATCCCCCTGCACGGCGGGAACGTGAGCACCGTGGTCCGGGTGGGCGACACGGTCCGGCGCAACGCCGGGCCCTGGACACCGTCGGTGCACGCCCTGCTGCGTCACTTGGAGTACGTCGGGTTCACCGGCGCTCCCCGGGCCCTTGGCATGGACGAGCGCAACCGGGAGGTGCTGTCGTACCTCGAGGGGGAGTGCGGGGAGTACCCGCTTGCCCCGCACTGGGTCACCGACGAGGCGCTGGTCACCGTCGCCACCATGCTGCGGATGTTCCACGACGCCCAGTACGGCTTCGTCCCGCCGCCGAGTGCGGTGTGGCGCTCGTTCGGCCCGCCGCCGCCGGACACCGAGGTCATCTGCCACCACGACGCGGCACCGCACAACGTGATCTGGCGGCCGGACGGCACCCTCGGGCTGATCGACTTCGATCTCGCCTCGCCCGGCGCGCGGATCTACGACGTGGCGTACGCGGCCTGGACCTGGGTACCGATCTTCTCCGACCGGGATTCGATCACCCTCGGCTGGACCCATCCGGACCGGCCGCGCCGGCTGCGGCTGTTCGCCGACGCGTACGGGCTGATCCCGCGTGACCGGCATCGGCTGATCCGGACCATCCGCAAGCGGATCGTCGACCACGTGGAGGGCATCCGGCGGATGGCCGCGGCGGGGGAGCCGGCCTTTGTCCGGATCGTGCACAAGGGTCACCTGCGCCGGCCCATGCGGGATCTGCGGCTGCTGGACTACGAGCGGCAGGCCCTCGAGTACGCCCTGCGGTGATCGCTCGGCGGATCAACCTGCACCAAATGGCCGATCCGCCCCCCACCATCTCACCGAGGTGTGCGACTTTCTTCACACGTCCGAAACAACGCGTCACGGTTCGGAAACCAGCCGGAGACCCTGGGTGAAACAGCCGGCTATCAGGCTTCCGCGCAACCGGCGTACGGGCGATGCTGCGCGATGCCGGGAGGGAGGAAAACGACCCGAGAGGAGGCAGCGTGCCGGAGCTAGATTCTGGTGCCACCGCCTGGATTTTGACTTCAGCCGCGCTGGTGTTGCTCATGACGCCCGGCCTGGCGCTGTTCTACGGTGGCATGACGCGATCCAAGTCCGTGCTCAACATGATGATGATGAGCTTCGGCGCGATCGGCCTGGTCAGCCTGTTGTGGGTGTTCTACGGCTACAGCATCGCGTTCGGTGAGGACGTCGGCGGGATCACCGGTGATCTCTCCGCCGCCGGGCTGCGCGGCATGCTGGAGAGCGGCACCGAGGGCGGCATCCCCGACCTGCTGTTCGCCGGCTTCCAGCTGATGTTCGCCGTGATCACCGTCGCCCTGATCAGCGGCGCGATCGCCGACCGGGCCAAGTTCGGCCCGTGGCTGCTCTTCGCCGGCCTGTGGGCCACCCTGGTCTATTTCCCGGTGGCGCACTGGGTCTGGGGCGGCGGCTGGATCTTCGAGCTGGGCGTGCTCGACTTCGCCGGTGGCACCGCGGTGCACATCAACGCCGGTGCGGCGGCGCTCGCCCTGGCACTTGTGCTCGGCAAGCGGGTCGGCTGGCCGAAGGACAAGTTCAAGCCGCACAACCTGCCCATGGTGCTGCTCGGCGCGGGTCTGCTGTGGTTCGGCTGGTTCGGCTTCAACGCCGGCTCGGCCGGTGCGGCCAACGGCGCCGCGGCCATCTCGCTGATCAACACCCAGGTCGCCACCGCCGCAGCGGTGCTCGGCTGGATCGTGGTCGAGTGGATCCGCGACGGCAAGCCGACCACCCTCGGTGCGGCCTCCGGCGCGGTCGCCGGCCTGGTCGGCATCACCCCGGCCTGTGCGTTCCTGGAGCCGCTGGGCGCGATCGCCCTCGGTGTGATCGCCGGTGCGGTCTGCGCGCTCGCGGTGGGTCTGAAGTACCGGTTCAAGTACGACGACTCGCTCGACGTGGTGGCCGTGCACATGATCGGCGGCATCATCGGCTCGCTGCTCATCGGCTTCCTGGCCATCGAGGTGCTCGCTGGTGAGGGTAACGACGGTCTGCTCTACGGTGGCGGTATCGCGCTGCTGGGCAAGCAGGCGGTCGGCGTGATCGCCGTGCTGGTCTACTCGTTCGTGGTCGCGTACGTGATCGGCTTCGCGATCGAGAAGACGATCGGCTTCCGGGCCAGCGCCGACGCGGAGGTCGAGGGCATCGACACCGCGGAGCACGCGGAGAGCGCGTACGAGTTCAGCTCCACCGGTGGCGGTGGCGGTGCGTTCGCCGCCGCGGGCATCGCCCCTTCGACCACGCCGAAGACCGAGCCCACCGAACCGGTGAGCGAAAAGGTCGCCGGCTAACGTTCCTGAGATGGAGGGGTTGGACATGAAGCTGGTGACCGCGGTCATCAAGCCGCACCAGTTGGACGCCGTCAAGGAAGCCCTGCACACGCTGGGCGTAGCCGGGCTGACCGTGAGCGAGGTCCAGGGCTACGGGCGACAGAAGGGCCACACCGAGGTCTACCGGGGTGCCGAGTACACCGTCGAGTTCCTGCCCAAGATCCGGGTCGAGGTGCTCACCGACGAGATCGACGTCGAGAAGATCGTCGACGCCGTCGTCGGGGCCGCCCGGACGGGCAAGATCGGTGACGGCAAGGTCTGGGTGACCGGTGTCGAGGAGGTCGTCCGGGTCCGCACCGGCGAGCGCGGCCTGGACGCCCTGTAGGAACAGCATCGATGACCTCGTTGACCTCCAGGCCAGCCCCGGAACCTGTCCGCGGTGTGGATCTCCTGGTCAACGAGGTCGTCGGCGTACCGGCCGGGATCGGCGCGACGGCGCGGCGAGCCCGGGCGGACGCGTACGACGCCTGGCTGGCCCGGCTCATGCCGGGCCGGCCGGGCGTCGCGCTGCTCGCGGTCGGCGGGCTCGGCCGGCGGCAGTGTGCCCCCCACGGCGACCTCGACCTGGTGCTGGTGCACGCCGGGGTGCCCGGGGTCGACGAGCTGGCCGCGGCGCTGTGGTACCCGATCTGGGACGCCGGGCTGCGGCTGGACCACTCGGTGCGGACCGTCGCCGAGGCACTGTCGGTCGCCCAGGACGACGTCAAGGTGGCCCTCGGGCTGCTCGACGCCCGGCTCGTCGCCGGCGACCCCGAACTGGCCGACACGCTGGTCCGCAGCGCCGCCGACCACTGGCGGCGCACCGCCGTACGCCAGCTGGCCCCGCTGCGGGAGACCACGGCCGCCCGCTGGCAGGCCCACGGCGAGCTGGCGTTCCTGCTGGAGGGCGACCTCAAGGAGGCGGCCGGCGGCCTGCGTGACGTCGGCCTGCTACGGGCCATCGCCACCGCCGGGATCACCGACGCGCTGCGTCCGGCGGTCCGCGCCGCGCACCTGCGGCTGCTGGACACCCGCGACGCGCTGCACCAGCAGATCGGCCGGCGGGTGGACCGGCTGCTCGCCCAGGAACGCGACGGGGTGGCCGCCCTGCTCGGGCTACGGCAACTCCAGCCCGGCGCGCCCGACGGCACGCCGCTCGTACACCCCGATCCGCCCGATGCCGCGCCGCGCGCCGAGGAGGGCGACGGCGACGCCCTGCTGCGCCGGGTGGCCGGCGACGCCCGCACCGTCAGCCACGCCCTGGACGACGCCTTCCGCGCCGCCGACCGGCTGCGCTCCGGCCGCCGCCGGGGCTCGGACGGGCGGCCGGTGCGCCGGCCGGTCGCCCGGGACGTGGTCGAGCACGACGGCGAGCTGGTGCTGGCCCGTACGGCCATCGGGGCCCGCCCCGATCCGAGCCTCTCGCTGCGGGTCGCGGCCGCCGCAGCCGCCACCGGGCTGCCGATCGCCCGGGCCA